>NZ_LPMU01000022.1:0-1647 GCF_001534535.1 Burkholderia sp. MSMB1459WGS | reverse complement strand
CAATGTCATACCCGGATTCAGATGTCGTAGCGCCAGCTAAATACAGATGTCGCATGTTTCATCGGCCTTTCCGTCATTCAATGTTGAAGCGCCGAGCTGAAGCAGCAGGGCGCTTACGTTCACCCGCGGGCCTTCGCAGGCCGCCGGTTCGATTCCGCTTGATGTGTTTGTGAAGCGACCTGCAGAATGGCTGCTTTGATGTCGGCTTCCGTGAACGCACGCTGCTTCTTGGCACCTGGCAACGATGACTTGGCCCGCACCTGCAGCCCCTGATTGGCGCGCGATGGCGATCCCGAGATCCGCCGGTTGTCGCGCTGCGCCTGGATCGCTTCAGCCACCTGCAGCGCATGACTCAGACGCTTGTGTTCGATGATCGCGCCTTGATCGACCTCTGCCAGCTTGTCGTAAAGGCGACATCGCAATACCTCGCCATCGGCCCGTATTTCGATCCGGCCATCCGGGTACTCCCAGACGTCGATGTAGCGATGAATCAGCTTCCGACTCTCGAGCGTATCGTCCAGCAGATACAGCACACGGTCGTACAGCACCGTGAGCGACTTCGAGACCCGACGCGTTTCGCGCCAGGTCATCAACCGGTCCAGATTCTCGTCGTCTCGCAGCGGTCGGTGTGCATTGAAGTCGCTGCGCGGCGGCTTCGCGAAGCGCGCGTTATACATGGCGATGAAGGAGGGCGCATACGCGTTGGCATCGGCTACCGTGCTGATCCCGCGCAAGCGCATTTCCTTGACCAACCGGTCCTGCAGCGTCAGGTGCGCTCGCTCGACACGTCCCTTGGCCGAACTGCTGTTCGCGCAGAACGTGTCGATGTTCAGTTCATACATGGCCCGACCGAACTGCGTCACGCTGCTTCCGGTCTTGCCCGCGGTCGGGCTGCGGAACACGCTGTACTTGTCGCTGTAGAACGCTACCGGCTTGCCGTGGCGCTCCAGATACGCCCGCGTTGCCTCGAAGTAGCTGAAGGTCGATTCGGTCGCCGTAAAATGCAGATGCATCAGCCGGCTCGTTGCGTCATCCACATACACCAGCAGCGTGCAGGCCGGCGCCCGTTCCTCGAACCATCGATGATCGCTACCGTCGATCTGGATCAGTTCGCCCAGGCAGGCACGACGAGCTCGCGGCTGGTAGACCTTCGGCGGTCGTTGCCGGCGCGGAATCCAGAGCCCAGCGTCTGTCATCAGCCTTCTGACTGTTTCCCTCGACAACTGCAGCCCATGGCATTCCCAGAGCTTCTCGCAAGCCAGCGTCGGCCCAAAATCGGCGTAACGCTCACGAATCAGGCTCAAGGCACGGTGCGCCAAATCCTGAGGCAGCTGATGGTTGCTCGCGTGGCCACGACGCTGCGAAACCAGCCCGCCCGGGCCAGCCGCGCGATACCGGGCCACCAGCCGTTCAATCTGCCGTCGACTGATCCCGAGTCGCTCCGCGGCTCGCCAAGGCATCAGACGCTGCTCGATCACGGCTTCCACGACCTTCAGACGATCCAGCTCCCGCATGCTCATGGTGATCAGTCCAGGTTGGCCCACGATGCGCTCCGGCAGTTCAAACCGCCGCCAGCATGCGCCGAAACCCTCGAACTACGACATTTCAACTTTGCCCAGATGCGACATTACAACTTTGCTCCTACAC
>NZ_LPMU01000021.1:0-57950 GCF_001534535.1 Burkholderia sp. MSMB1459WGS | reverse complement strand
GGCGGTGCGAATCCGCTGGCGCCGGTTCAGGGCGTGGTGAATCAAGTGACGGGCGCGTTGAGCGGCGGCAACCCGGCCGGCGCACTGACCGGTGTCGTTGGCACGGTCACGGGGGCACTGGGCAACCTTGGCAGCGGCTCGAATCCGCTCGCGCCGGTGCAGGGCGTGGTGAACGGTGTTACCGGCGCGCTTGGTGGCGCCAACCCGGCAGGCGCATTGACGGGCGCGCTGGGCACGGTGACGGGCGCACTGGGCGGCGTTGGCGGTGGCAACCCGGCGGGCGCTCTGACCGGCGCGCTGGGCACGGTAACGGGCGCCTTGGGCGGCGTCGGCGGTGGCAACCCCGCAGGCGCATTGACCGGCGCACTCGGCACGGTAACGGGCGCCTTGGGCGGCGTTGGCGGTGGCAACCTGGCGGGCGCTCTGACCGGCGCGCTGGGCACGGTAACGGGCGCCTTGGGCGGCGTCGGCGGTGGCAACCCCGCAGGCGCATTGACCGGCGCACTCGGCACGGTAACGGGCGCCTTGGGCGGCGTTGGCGGTGGCAACCCGGCGGGCGCACTGACCGGCGCACTCGGCACGGTAACGGGCGCCTTGGGCGGCGTCGGCGGTGGCAACCCCGCAGGCGCATTGACCGGCGCACTCGGCACGGTAACGGGTGCACTGGGCGGCGTTGGCGGCGGCAATCCCGCAGGCGCATTGACCGGCGCGCTGGGCACGGTGACGGGTGCACTGGGCGGCATCGGCGGCGGTAATCCCGCAGGCGCTCTGACCGGCGCACTCGGCACGGTAACCGGCGCCCTGGGCAACCTCGGCGGTGGCGCGAATCCGATCACCCCGATCCAGAACGTCGTGAACCAGGTCACGGGCACGCTCGGCAGCGGCAACCCGGCCGGCGCACTGAGCAACGCGGTCAACACGATCACGGGCACGCTCGGCAACGTCGGTGGCGCAGGCGGCCCGCTCGCGCCGGTGCAAGGCGCCGTCACGCAACTCGCCGGTACGCTCGGCAACGGCGATCCCGCCGGTGCGCTGACGAACGCGCTGAACTCGGTGACGGGCGCGCTCAGCGGCGCGAACCCGCTGGCGCCGGTGCAGGGCGTCGTGAACCAGGTCGTCGGCACGCTGTCGGGTGCTGGCGGCGGCAGCCCGATCACGCCGATCACGAACCTCGTCAGCGGTCTGCAGAACGCCCTGCCGGGCGGCAATCCGGCCGGCGCGCTGACCGGCGCACTCGGCTCGGTGACGGGCGCGCTCGGCAATCTCGGCGGGACGAACCCGCTGGCGCCGGTGCAAGGCGTCGTGAACCAGGTGGTCGGTACGCTCGGCGGCAGCAACGCGGCCGGCACGCTGAGCAACGCGGTCGGGACGGCCACGGGCGCCCTCGGCAACGCGGTCGGCTCGGTGGCGGGCGCGCTCGGCGCACTCGGTGGCACGAGCCCGCTGGCGCCGGTGCAGGGTGTCGTGAATCAGGTCGTCGGTACGCTCGGCAGCGGCAATCCGGCCGGCGCACTGACGGGCGCGCTGAACTCGGTGACGGGCGCCCTCGGCAACCTGGGCGGTTCCAACCCGCTGGCGCCGGTGCAAGGCGTCGTGAACCAGGTGGTCGGCACGCTGTCCGGCGCCGCCGGCAGCAACCCGATCGCGCCGATCACGAATCTGGTGAGCGGCCTGACCGGCGGAGGCAACCCGGCCGGCGCGCTGACTGGCGCGCTCGGTTCGGTGACGGGCGCACTCGCGTCAGGTCCGGCGGCGCTCGGCCAGGCGGCCGGCGCGCTGTCGGGCGCGGCCGGTTCGACGGCAGCGGCAGGCGGCAGTCTGCTCGGCTCGGGCGCGAATGCGGCCGGCGGCACGGCGGGCGCGGTCGGCTCGCTGCTGACGACGGGTGCCAACTCGACGGCGACGGTCGTCAATGCGGTCGGCACGTCGGCGGGCACGGTGCTCGGCTCCGCGCCGAGCCTGTCGGTGACGCCGCATTCCGGCAACAGCTCGCCGAACAACCCGCTCGCACCGGTGACGACGCTGCTCCAGTCGCTGACCGGCGCACTGCCGAGGTAACCGGCCGAAACCGCACGACGGCGCCGCATCGGCCGTCGTGCGCAACGGTCGCGCAACGCGGCATGACAGCGATGTCATGCCGCGTTGTCATTTCGGGCTTGCCGTTTTCTTTCTTCGCATCAATGATCGCCGCCGCTCGCCGCGTTGCGGCACGGCGTGCCATGGAATAACCGGCCGTCGCCGTCCGTTTACATACCGAGTTCCGGCACGGCCGGCCGGCGGGATAATGATCGCGACGCAGCCGATCGTCCCGTCCGGCGGCAGCCGCCAAGGAGACCGGAATGGAACGCGCCTGCGCGAGTTCGCGATCGATGCATGCGGTGCGCTGGGCGGCCCGACCGACGCATGGAAGGGATGACGCGCGGCGCTCGCAGGGAGCAAGCGATGAAGACGGCGATGACGAAGGGGTTCGGGCTGGCAGCGTTGCTCGCGGGCACGATGCTTGCGCAAGCGGACGGCGACCCGCCCGTGCGCGTGCCGGTCGACGCCGATGGCGTGCAGCGCGTGGCGATCGTCGGCGGCAGCTATTTCTTCCGGCCGGATCACGTGATCGTGCGCGCGCACGTGCCGGTCGAGCTGACCGTGTCGGCCGAGTCCGGCGTGGTGCCGCACAGCTTCGAAATCGACGCGCCGCAGGCCGGCATCGCGGTACGCACCGAGCTCGGCACGACGCCGAGGACGTTTCGTTTCACGCCGCTGCAGCCGGGGCGATTCGCCTACTATTGCACGCACCGGCTGCTGTTTTTCAGAAGCCATCGCGAGCGCGGGATGGAAGGCGTGCTCGATGTCGAGGCGGCGCCGTGATCGCCGCGTTGCTGGCCGCGAGCCTGATAGGAGCGAGCATGACAGCCGATCCCGTGACCGTCGCGCAGGCGCATTTCGACCACGTCCGCTCGTACCGCGCGACGATCCGCTCGTCGGCGCGCGACGGCGAGCACACCGAAATCCGCTACGCATACCTGAAACCGGGCTTCGTCCGGATGGATTTCGTGTCGCCGCATCGCGGCGCGGTGCTCGCGTACGATCCCGGCGACGGCAAGGTGCGGTTGCGCCCGTTCGGCACGCATGCACCGCCCGCGCTGACGCTGTCGCCGTCCAATCCGCTCGTGCGCGATCGCACCGGCCACCGGGTCGACCGCTCGGACGTCGGCGAACTGCTGCGCAACGTCCATGCGCTGCAGCAGGGCGGCGCGACGGTGACCGAAGGCGAGGAGGCCGTCGGCGGCCGGACCGCGCTGCGCGTGCTGGTCACGGGCGCGCCCGCGCACGCGGTCGACGGCGTGCATCGCTACCGGCTGTGGCTCGACGCCGCGGACGGTTTTCCGCTGAAGGTCGTCAGCTACGCGGACGGCGACGACGTGCCGCTCGAAACCGTGACGCTCGACGATGTGGAGATCGACGTCGCGTTTCCCGAACGTTTCTTCGCGCCCTGACGGCGCCGATCCGCGTTCCTGACGCGCATGCCGGAGGCTGCATGGCGGAGTACCGGTTTTCGACGATCTGGCGGGTGGATGCGCCGCTCGCGGCGGTCTGGGACGCGATCTACCAGGTCGATCGCTGGCCCGACTGGTGGAAGGGCGCCGTGCGCACCGTCGAGCTCGAGCATGGCGACGCACGCGGCGTCGGCGCGCTGCACCGGTACACGTGGAAGGGCGCGCTGCCGTACCGGCTGACCTTCGACATGCGCGTGCGGCGCGTCGAGCGGCCGCATGTGCTCGAAGGCCGTGCGAGCGGCGCGATCGAAGGCGACGGACGCTGGTCGTTCGCCGCCGACGGCGCGCGCACCGTCGTGCGCTACGACTGGCACATTCGCACGCACGGCTGGATGAACTGGCTGGAGCCGCTCGCACGGCCGCTGTTCCGATGGAATCACGACGTCGTGATGCGCGAAGGCGCGAAGGGGCTCGCGCGGCGGCTGGGCGCGGCCGTCGAGACGGACGGCCGGACCTTCCGGCCGCTGTCGGGCGGGGACTGTGCCGATGCGTGAGGCGCGCGACGCTTGCTCCGGCGACGCAGGCGCACGAACGTGGCGCGGCGGATGAAATCGGCGCCCACACGGTTTTTTCGCGGCGATGTCGCCGGTCTCAGGAACTCCGGGCTTACCCGGTGTCCAATCGGGGCTGGATGAGGTTGGTGAATCGCATGGGGCTGTCCATCGGGACGGCTGCCGTATTCAAGTAGCTGTTTTTAAAGGTTTTTTGTTGTGTTTCTGCATTTTTCCCGCCGCCTCGCCGCCCCGAAAATTCCCCCCGGTTTCCCTTCTTGAATTTGTCAAAACCCGTCCATATAATTAGCACTCGCTGCACGAGAGTGCTAACAATTCTCTGCCGGGCGATGAGCCGGGCAGTTTCCCTAAGCGTTCTTCAATCTCAGTCAAGAGAGGAGTGAATATGAACCTTCGTCCTTTGCACGATCGCGTGATCGTCAAGCGCCTGGATCAGGAAACCAAGACCGCCTCGGGCATCGTGATCCCCGACGCCGCTGCTGAAAAGCCGGATCAGGGCGAAGTCCTGGCCATCGGCCCGGGCAAGCGCGACGACAAGGGCGCGCCGATCGCACTCGACGTGAAGGTCGGCGATCGTGTCCTGTTCGGCAAGTACGCAGGCCAGACCGTGAAGGTCGACGGCCAGGAACTGCTGGTCATGCGCGAAGAAGACATCATGGCCGTTGTCAACGCCAAGTAAGCGTCCTCCGACGGTACATATTCCCAAGAATTCAAGGAGTTAAAGATGGCAGCTAAAGACGTCGTATTCGGCGATTCCGCCCGTTCGAAGATGGTCGAAGGCGTGAACATTCTCGCCAACGCAGTCAAGGTCACGCTGGGTCCGAAGGGCCGCAACGTCGTGCTCGAGCGCAGCTTCGGCGGCCCGACGGTCACCAAGGACGGTGTGTCGGTCGCGAAGGAAATCGAGCTGAAGGACAAGCTCCAGAACATGGGCGCGCAAATGGTCAAGGAAGTCGCTTCCAAGACCAGCGACAACGCAGGCGACGGCACGACGACGGCAACCGTCCTCGCGCAATCGATCGTTCGCGAAGGCATGAAGTACGTCGCATCGGGCATGAACCCGATGGACCTGAAGCGCGGCATCGACAAGGCAGTCGCAGCGGCTGTCGAAGAGCTGAAGAAGATCAGCAAGCCGTGCACGACCAACAAGGAAATCGCACAGGTCGGCTCGATCTCGGCGAACAGCGATTCGTCGATCGGCGATCGCATCGCTGAAGCAATGGACAAGGTCGGCAAGGAAGGCGTCATCACCGTCGAAGACGGCAAGTCGCTGGCCGACGAGCTGGACGTCGTCGAAGGCATGCAATTCGACCGCGGCTACCTGTCGCCGTACTTCATCAACAACCCGGACAAGCAAGTCGCCGTCCTCGACAATCCGTTCGTGCTGCTGCACGACAAGAAGGTGTCGAACATTCGTGACCTGCTGCCGGTGCTCGAGCAAGTCGCGAAGGCAGGCCGTCCGCTGCTGATCATCGCAGAAGACGTCGAAGGCGAAGCGCTCGCCACGCTGGTCGTCAACAACATCCGCGGCATCCTGAAGACCGTTGCGGTCAAGGCGCCGGGCTTCGGCGATCGTCGCAAGGCGATGCTGGAAGACATCGCGATCCTGACCGGCGGCCAGGTCATCGCGGAAGAAACCGGCCTGACGCTCGAGAAGGCAACGCTGGCAGAACTGGGCCAGGCGAAGCGCATCGAAGTGGGCAAGGAAAACACGACGATCATCGACGGCGCAGGCGAAGCGGCGAACATCGAAGCACGCGTGAAGCAAGTGCGCGCGCAAATCGAAGAAGCGACGTCGGACTACGACCGTGAAAAGCTGCAAGAGCGCGTGGCCAAGCTGGCGGGCGGCGTTGCAGTGATCAAGGTCGGTGCTGCGACCGAAGTCGAAATGAAGGAAAAGAAGGCACGTGTCGAAGACGCACTGCACGCAACCCGCGCAGCTGTGGAAGAAGGCATCGTGGCAGGCGGCGGCGTCGCGCTGATCCGCGCACGCACCGCGATCGCAGGCCTGACCGGCGCGAACGCCGACCAGAACGCCGGCATCAAGATCGTGCTGCGCGCGATGGAAGAGCCGCTGCGCCAGATCGTCACGAACGGCGGCGAAGAAGCCAGCGTCGTGGTGGCGGCGGTTGCTGCAGGCAAGGGCAACTACGGCTACAACGCAGCAACGGGCGAGTACGTCGACATGGTCGAAGCCGGCGTCGTCGACCCGACCAAGGTCACGCGCACTGCACTGCAGAACGCAGCGTCGGTTGCAGGCCTGCTGCTGACGACGGATGCAGCTGTCGCAGAACTGCCGAAGGAAGACGCACCGATGCCGGGCGGCATGCCGGGCGGCATGGGCGGCATGGGCATGGACATGTAATCGACTTCGGTCGATGGTGTCCGGAACGCGCAGCGATGCGCGTTCCAGCCAAAAGAAAAGACCCGCAGCGATGCGGGTCTTTTTTTATGCGCGCGTAATTTTCGATGCGTGCGCGAGGCGGCCGGATCTGTCACGCACCAGGCGCGGCGCGGCGTGCGGCGGCGGGACCTGCCTGCCGCGTCGCGACTCAATGCCGGTGCGACGTCCTCGGCGCCGGGTCGGCCTTCACGGCCGGCGGTGTGTCCGAATCGTCGTTGCTGCGCGCCCAGAAGAACCGGTCGGGCAGGTATGCGCCCATACCGGGCCGGAACGCGTCGCGCACGGCCTGGTACAGGTATTCCTGCGCCTCGCGCACGGCCTCCGGCGGCTCCTGCCCGTTCGCGAGCAGCGCCGCGATAGCTGCGCCGAGCGTATCGGTGATGCCCATCAGCCGGTGCGGCGAGCGATCCCACATGTCTTCGCGAAGCTGGCCTTCTTCGCCGTACAGCGTATTGACGAGCCGGTGCGAGCCCGTTTCCGACGACAGGATGTATTCGCAACCTTGCGACAGCAGGTGCGACACGGCCGCATCGAGGTTCGGTGCCTCGGCATCGCCGTCCGGCTGCGCGAGCGCGATCAGCGTCGCGTGGTCAGCGACGAGCAAGGTGGTTTGCGGCGCCAGCAGGTCGGCGATCGATTCGCGCAGGTCGTCGGCGGCGAGCACGTGTTCGTCGTCGAGCGTGAAGTCCGGCGCGAGCACGAGCGGCACGCCGTCGTAGTCGGCGACGACTTCGGCGATCGCGCTCACGACTTCCGCGCGCGTCGCCGCGCCGATCTTGAACGCGGCAACCGGCATGTCTTCGAGCAGCATGCGCGCCTGCGCGGCGACGACGTCGGGGTCGAGGCCCGTGACTTCATCGCAGGCGGCCGAGTCGCGCACGGTATAGCCGGTCAGGACGGACACGCCGTGACAGCCCATGCTCGCCAGGGTCATCAGATCGGCTTGGAGGCCGGAGCCGCCGGTGGGATCGGACAGGCCGAAGGTGAGGACGATCGGAGGGGCGTTGCTGGACATGTAAAAATGGGGCAAGAGAAAAACGGAAAAGCGACGGAGATGCGGACCGCGAGGCGAGAGGGGCGTTTTCGGCCCTGTGTTGCCCGGCAGGCCGCACTTTCAGCCATTATGCGGTGGAATCCGGCCGGTACGACGGATTTTTTAGCGCAGCGCAACGTAGTCGCCGTCCTCCAGCGCGATTGCTAGGCAGTCCGGCCCCGACACGGTACCATCATGGCTCCCGAATTTACCGACTTTCCCCGACGCGGCTTAAGATGGAATACAAGAGCTGGATGTGCCTGATTTGTGGCTGGATTTACGACGAAGAAGCCGGGCTGCCGGAAGAGGGCATTGCCCCGGGCACGCGCTGGGAAGACGTCCCGATCAACTGGACGTGTCCCGAATGCGGCGCCCGCAAGGAAGACTTCGAGATGGTCCAGATCTGATCGGACCGCTGGCCCACGCACACTCCGCTCAGGCCTCGCACGGATTCGGCGCTCGCGCGCCGCGATTCGCGCGAGCGACTCGACGATGACAGGCGCGCGTGTCCATGACGTCCGATCCGGCGAACGTTCCCCACCCTGACGCATTGCCCAACCCGCGTGGCGGAGCCGTGCGCGCGGCCGAAGCATGGCTGGCGGCGGCTGCCGACGCATTCGAGCGGCGCGACGACGCCGCGGCGCCGCTCGCCGCGGCCGCGGCCGTGCTGGCGGAAGCCGGCTGGCTGCCGGCCGCGCGTTTCGCCGGGCAACTGTCGGCCGCCGTGCCGCTCGTCGGCACCGAGCCGACTTCGGCCGGCTGGCGGGCCGCGCTGCACGATTTTCGTGCGGCCGTCGGGCGTCACAACCTGCGCGAGCTCGCGTGCTCGCCCGTTCTCTTCGAGCATTTCCGTGCGTTGCGTGCGCAAAGCGCCGCCGACCTGCGCGCGAGCGCGCCGCTCGATGCGCTCGCGCTGGTCGGCCGCGCGGTGCCGCCTGCCACGCTGCGCGCGCTGCCCGATGCATTCGCGGCCCGGCTTCGCGCCCGCTATGAGCAGGCGCTGCTGGGCGTGCTGCGTGCCGAACACGGCGCGCCGGGGGCCGCGCTCGACGAACTCGACGCGATGCTGGCCGCGCTCGCCGATGACGCACCGTACGATTTCTGGCGGCTCGCGGCCGCATGCGTGCGCGCGCTGCGCGCAAGCGGCGCGCCCGAGCTGAAGCGCTTTCTCGCGCGAACCAACCTGCTGCTCGGCGAACACGCGCAGGGCCGGCGCGGCGCACCGCCCGAACTGGTGCGCGAGACGGTGGCGCTGCTATGGCGCGATTTCGCGCTGTTCGGCGCCGCGGCCGAGGACGTCGCGCTCGTCGACGTGCTGCACGACTACGGGTTGACGGTCGACTGGCACGTCGCCGGCACGCCCGCATCCGAAGCATTGTGGGAGGCCGATGCGGCGCGGGCCGAGCACGATGCGGTCGCCGCCGCGCCCACTCGCGCGCTCGGCGTCGTGACCGTCAACGCGCACGCCTACGAGGATTTCCTGCAGACCGCCGATGCGTCGATGGCCGACCTGGCGGCCGATCCGGCCACCGCCGACGCGGGTGCCGCGTGGCACGCGTCCGGCGCGGCCTATCGGGTCGGCACGGCCGCGTGCGCGCTGGGGCTCGGCCACGCGGCGCTGCTGGCCGACACGCTTGGCCTGGCGTGGCGCCGTGCGGCGCATGGCGTGCCGCTCGCCGACGGCGGCCTCGATGCGCACCGCCACGCGTCCGACATGCTGCGTGCGGCGCTCCTGAAGATCGCGGCCGGCGTCGCGCCGCCGGACCTCACGGCGGCGTCCGAAGCGCTCGGCGCCGCGCTCGGCCGGACCTGACGAACAAGGGGACGGACACACGGCGGCGGCCCTTGTCGCATGGGCCTGCAACACGCTGCCGACAGCGCCCGCGCGCGTGTTAGAGTGCCGTGTGATCCGCGCGCGCCGTTGCCAGCGCGGCGCGGCGTTGCTTGTTGATCGCGGCCCGGTCAGGTCGCGGCGTCTTTGCTAAAATTCAAACCATGTCAAAGCCTTCCGATCGCATCAATCTCACCAACCAGTTCCTGATCGCCATGCCCAACATGGCCGATCCGACGTTCTCGGGGACGGTGGTCTATCTTTGCGATCACAGCGAGCGCGGTGCGCTCGGCCTCGTCATCAATCGTCCTACCGACATCGACCTCGAATCGCTGTTCAACCGCATCGACCTGAAGCTCGACATCGAGCCGCTGCTGCACATTCCCGTGTACTTCGGCGGCCCGGTCCAGACCGAGCGCGGCTTCGTGCTGCACGAGCCGGTCGAGGGCGCGAGCTACAACTCGTCGATGTCCGTCGACGGCGGGCTCGAGATGACGACGTCGAAGGACGTGCTCGAGGCGGTCGCGACGGGCACCGGCCCGAAACGCTTCCTGCTGACGCTCGGTCATGCAGGCTGGGGTGCCGGGCAGCTCGAGGAAGAAATTTCCCGCAACGGCTGGCTGACGGTCGCCGCCGACCCGCGCATCGTGTTCGATACGCCGGCCGAAGAGCGCTTCGAAGCCGCCCTCGGCCTGCTCGGCGTCAGCTCGTCGATGCTGTCCGGCGAGGCAGGGCACGCATGAGCGGCGCGAGCGCGCGCGATGCGACGCTCCTGGCGTTCGACTACGGCGAGAAACGGATCGGCGTCGCGATCGGCAACGGGCTGACGCGCTCCGCCCGTGCGCTCGTCGTGATCCAGAACCTGAACCGCGAACACCGCTTCAAGGCGGTTGGCGACCTGCTGGCCGAATGGCGGCCGGATGCGCTCGTCGTGGGCTTGCCGATGCATCCGGACGGCACGCCGCACGATATGACGCAGCAGGCGAAGCGCTTCGGCAACCAGTTGAACGGCCGCTTCGGGCTACCCGTCACGTGGATCGACGAGCGCTATTCGTCGGTCGAGGCCGAGGCCGGGCTGCGCGAGCGCGACGTGCGCGGTCGCGCACGCACCGACATGCTCGATGCCGAAGCCGCGCGCGTCATCCTTCAACAGTATTTCGATCAATTGTCCGACCATGAGCACCATTGACGCCGAGGCGCTTTACCGCGTCCTGCTCGACCAGATCCGCGCCGCGTACGGCACGGCGTTCGCCGAACCGGGCGGCCCGCGGCTCGCCGGCATTCATAGCGGCGGCGCGTGGCTCGCCGAGCGCCTCGCGAGCGATCTCGGCGCACCGGCGTTCGGCGTCGTCAACGTCGCGCTGCACCGCGACGACTACGCGAAGAAGGGGCTGCACAGCCAGGCCAGCCCGACGTCGCTGCCGTTCGACGTCGACGGCGCGCGCATCGTGCTCGTCGACGACGTGCTGTACACCGGGCGCACCGTGCGCGCGGCGCTCAACGAGCTGTTCGACTACGGCCGTCCGGCCGCGGTCGAGCTCGCGGTGCTCGCCGATCGCGGCGGCCGCGAGTTGCCGGTCGCCGCGCGCTTCGCAGGCGGCACGCTCGACGTGCCGGCCGACGCGACGCTCGTGCTCGCGCGCGACGATACGCGGTTCACGCTGCACGCCGAGTCGCACGGCACCTGAACGACACGCGAACCGTATCCCGGGCCGCTGGTTTGCACCGCGGCCCGTTTGCATAGTTGGAATCACGCACACCATGACCACCGACACCACTGGCCGCACCGGCAATCCCGCGGCGGCCGCGAGCCCCGACCGGTTTCGCTACGGGTTCCTGAAGGGCAACCCGCAGCTCACGAAAAACGGCGAGCTGAAGCACCTGCTGTCGATCGAGGGCCTGCCGCGCTCGATCGTCAATCACATCCTCGATACGGCCGAGCAGTTCGTCAGCGTGACGGACCGCGAAGTGAAGAAGGTGCCGCTCCTGCGCGGCAAGTCCGTGTTCAACCTGTTCTTCGAGAACTCGACGCGCACGCGCACGACCTTCGAGATCGC
Source organism: Burkholderia sp. MSMB1459WGS (assembly GCF_001534535.1). Classification (NCBI taxonomy): domain Bacteria; kingdom Pseudomonadati; phylum Pseudomonadota; class Betaproteobacteria; order Burkholderiales; family Burkholderiaceae; genus Burkholderia; species Burkholderia sp. MSMB1459WGS. The sequence goes on along the minus strand of NZ_LPMU01000021.1, from coordinate 46,562 downwards.
CGCGACGCGCCTGTCGGCCGACGTGCTGAACCTGAACATCAATGCGTCGTCGACCAGCAAGGGCGAATCGCTGCTCGACACGATCAACAACCTGTCGGCGATGCATGCCGACCTGTTCGTCGTGCGCCACGCGTCGAGCGGCGCGCCGTACCTGATCGCCGAGCACTGCGCGCCGCACGTGCACGTGATCAACGCCGGCGACGGCCGCCACGCGCACCCGACGCAGGGCCTGCTCGACATGTACACGATCCGTCACTACAAGCGCGACTTCACGAAGCTGCGCGTGGCGATCGTCGGCGACATCCTGCATTCGCGCGTCGCGCGCTCCGACATCCACGCGCTCACCACGCTCGGCGTGCCGGAAGTGCGTGCGATCGGCCCGCGCACGCTGCTGCCGGGCGGGCTCGAGCAGATGGGCGTGAAGGTGTTCCACAACCTCGACGAGGGGCTGAAGGGCGTCGACGTGATCATCATGCTGCGCCTGCAGAACGAACGGATGAGCGGCGCGCTGCTGCCGTCCGCGCAGGAGTACTTCAAGACGTGGGGCCTGACGCCCGAGCGCCTCGCGCTCGCCGCGCCCGACGCGATCGTGATGCATCCGGGCCCGATGAACCGCGGCGTCGAGATCGATTCGCAGGTCGCCGACGGTCCGCAGTCGGTGATCCTCAACCAGGTCACGTTCGGCATCGCCGTGCGGATGGCGGTGATGGGCATCGTCGCCGGCAACAGCGACTGAGCCCGCTTTCGCGCATCCCGATCCAGGCATTCAACGCAATCAACGCATTCACAGACAGCGCATGAAGATTCATATCAAAGGCGGCACGCTGATCGACCCGGTCGCCGGCACCGAAGGGCAGGCCGACGTATTCGTCGCGGACGGCAAGATCGCCGCGCTTGGCAGCGCGCCGGCCGGTTTCAACGCGGACAGGACGATCGACGCGTCGGGCCTGATCGTCGCGCCCGGCCTCGTCGACCTGTGCGCGCGGCTGCGCGAGCCCGGCTACGAGCACAAGGCGACGCTCGCGTCCGAGATGGCCGCGGCCGTCGCGGGCGGCGTCACGACGCTCGTGTGCCCGCCGGACACCGATCCCGTGCTCGACGAGCCGGGCCTCGTGGAAATGCTCAAGTTCCGCGCGCGCAACCTGCGGCAGGCGAACGTGCATCCGCTCGGCGCGCTGACGGTCGGCCTCAAGGGCGAGGTGATCACCGAGATGGTCGCGCTGACCGAATCCGGCTGCGTCGGCTTCACGCACGCCAACGTGCCGGTGCGCGACACGCAGGTGCTGCTGCGCGCGCTGCAATACGCGAGCACCTACGGTTACACGACGTGGCTGCGTCCGCTCGACGCGTTCATCGGCCGCGGCGGTGTGGCCGCGAGCGGCGCGCTCGCGTCGCGGCTCGGGCTCTCCGGCGTGCCGGTCGCGGCCGAGACGATCGCACTGCACACCATTTTCGAACTGATGCGCGTGACGGGCGCGCGCGTGCACCTCGCGCGGCTGTCGTCGGCGGCCGGCCTCGCGCTCGTGCGTGCGGCGAAGGCGGAAGGACTGCCCGTGACCTGCGACGTCGGCGCGAACCACGTTCACCTGATCGACGTCGACATCGGTTACTTCGATTCGCAGTTCCGGCTCGACCCGCCGCTGCGCGGCGAGCGCGACCGCGAAGCGATCCGCGTGGCGCTCGCCGACGGCACGATCGACGCGATCTGCTCGGATCACACGCCGGTCGACGACGACGAGAAGCTGCTGCCGTTCGGCGAAGCGACGCCGGGCGCGACCGGGCTCGAGCTGCTGCTGTCGCTGACGCTGAAGTGGGCGGACGAGACGCGCACGCCGCTCGCGCAGGCGCTGCGCCGCATCACCTCCGCGCCGGCCGACGTGCTGCAGCTGCCGGCGGGCCGCCTCGCCGAAGGCGGCGCGGCCGACCTGTGCGTGTTCGATCCGCGCGCGCACTGGCGCGTCGAGCCGCGTGCGCTGAAGAGCCAGGGCCACAACTCGCCGTTCCTCGGCTACGAACTGCCGGCCACCGTGCGCACGACGCTCGTCGCCGGGCAGATCGCGTTCGAGCGCCACTGAACCCCGTCGGACCTTCGCCATGACCGCCATTCGCAAGCTGCGTCTCGTCTTTCACCTGTTGCGCGGCATGGCGATCGTCGCGCTGCGCTTTTCGCACGTCACGCCCGCGCACCGCGCCGAGCTGATACGCCGCTGGTCGCTCAAGATGCTGCGGATCTGCGGGATGCGCCTCGTCGTCCACAACGACGGCGCGCGGCTCGATGCGAGCGCGCTCGTCGTGGGCAATCACGTCTCGTGGCTGGACATCTATGCGGTCAACGCGTGGCGGCCGACGCCGTTCGTGTCGAAGGCCGAGGTGCGGCAGTGGCCGATCGTCGGCTGGCTCGCCGAGAAGCTCGACACCGTGTTCCTGCAGCGCGAGAAGCGTACCGAGGCGATGCGGATCATGCACGAGATGGCCGAGCGCCTGCGCAACGGCGGCGTGATGTGCGTGTTTCCGGAAGGGACGACGTCCGACGGCCAGGATCTGCTGCCGTTCCATGCGAACCTGTTCCAGGCCGCGGTATCGGCCGGCTGCGCGGTGCAGCCGATTTGCCTGATGTACGAGGACGCGCACGGGCGGCAGTCGGTCGCGCCGGCGTACACGGGCGACCTGTCGCTCGGCAAGTCGCTCGACATGGTGCTGCGCGGCGGCCCGCTCGTCGCGCATCTGTATGTGTGCGAACCGATCGCGCCGGGCGGCGACCGCCGCGCGACGTCCGCGGCGGCGCGCGACGCGATCGCCGCCGCACTGGTGACACTGCAGGAGAAGGTCGGCAAGCCGACGGCGGAGTCGCTTGCCGAGCTGCAGAAGCATGCGTATCCGGCGACCGAGCTCGGCGCCGATGCTGCGGGCGACGCGACGCCCGACGCGCCCGTGCCGGGGCGCGAGGGCTGACGCGCGACCGCGGCGCGTGAATCAGCGTGCCGTCACTCGCCGCCCGGCGAGCGGCACGCTTCGCACTGCACCTGCGTGACCGTGCGCTGCGCCGGATCGGCCGCGAGTCGCACGGCCGACAACTGGTTTCCCCATACGCAACCCGAATCGAGCGCGACGACGTTGTCGCGCAGCATCAGGCCGAGCGCGGCCCAGTGCCCGAACACGACCGTCACGTCCTCGGTGCGGCGCCCCGGCGCGTCGAACCACGGCAGGTAGCCGGGCGGCGCGCTGTCGGGGCCGCCGTTCGCCTTGAACTCCATCGCGCCGTCGGGTGTGCAGAAGCGCAGGCGCGTGAACGCATTGAATGCGACGCGCATCCGGTCGCGTTTCTTCAGGTTCGGACTCCACTGGTTCGGCTCGTTGCCGTACAGCCCTTGCAACGTGTCGCGCCAGTCGGGGGCACGCAGCGCGTGCTGCAGTTCGTCGGCGAGTTCGAGGGCAAGCGTGGTGTCCCATTGCGGCAGCACGCCGGCGTGCACGAGCAGTTTTCCGTCGTCGACATGCACGAACGGACGGTGGCGGACCCAGTCGAGCAGCGCGTCGGCGTCGGGCGCGTCGAGGATCTCGCCGATGGTGTCGCCGGGGCGCTCGGTGCGAATGCCGGCCGAGACGGCGAGCAAATGAAGGTCGTGGTTGCCGAGAACGACGGTCGCGCGCGGGCCGAGATCGACAATGGCGCGCAAGGCGGCGAGCGAGCCAGGGCCGCGGTTGACGACGTCGCCGGCGATCCAGAGCGGCGTGTCGGCGGGGACTGAAAGCTTGGCCAGCAGCGACTGGAAAGCGGAATGACAGCCTTGGATGTCGCCGATGGCGATGGGGGAGAGGGTCATGGGGCGGCGGATTTTGCGAGTATCGAGAACGCGGGGAAAATTATCCAGTCAATGCGGCGCCGTGCAATTTCTGTTCCGCAACAGGGCGGTAATCTGGCAATAAATTTCGCGCCTGGAAAGGGTTCGAAGCGCTGTATCAAGTTGTTAGCGGCATGGCTTTTGCAGGGGGCGACTCCCTATAATTGTCGCTTTCCCCAACAAAATTAGCATTTCATGACTTTGGAGGCCATGTCGACCGGTTAAAATTCCCGGTCTGACGTGGCGGCCATCGCCAAGTGCTTCGAATTTTGACGCGGCGACCGCCTGATGGCGCTCGCCGCGCATTACTACAGAGGGAGTCTCATGATTCTGGTTACGGGCGGCGCAGGGTTTATCGGTGCCAACTTTGTACTCGATTGGCTACGCGAATCCGACGAAGCGGTGCTCAACGTCGACAAGCTGACCTATGCGGGCAACCTCCGTACACTGCAATCGCTGGACGGCAACCCGAAGCACGTATTCGCACGCGTCGACATTTGCGATCGTACCGCGCTCGATGCGCTGTTCGCCGAGCACAAGCCGCGCGCGGTGCTGCATTTCGCCGCCGAAAGCCACGTCGATCGCTCGATCCACGGCCCCGCGGACTTCGTGCAGACCAACGTCGTCGGCACGTTTACGCTGCTCGAGGCGACCCGCCAGTACTGGAACGGCCTGAACGACGCCGACAAGGCCGCGTTCCGCTTCCTGCACGTGTCGACCGACGAGGTGTTCGGTTCGCTGTCGGCCACCGATCCGCAATTCTCCGAGACGACGCCGTACGCGCCAAACAGCCCGTATTCGGCGACGAAGGCGGGATCCGACCACTTGGTACGCGCATACCATCATACGTACGGTCTGCCGGTACTGACGACGAACTGTTCGAACAACTACGGCCCGTACCAGTTCCCCGAGAAATTGATCCCGTTGATGATCGCGAATGCGCTCGCGGGCAAGCCGCTGCCGGTGTATGGCGACGGCCAGAACGTGCGCGACTGGTTGTACGTCGGCGATCACTGCAGCGCGATCCGCGAAGTGCTAGCGCGCGGCGTGCCGGGCGAGACGTACAACGTCGGCGGCTGGAACGAGAAGAAGAACCTCGAAGTCGTGCATACGCTGTGCGACCTGCTCGACAAGGCGCGCCCGAAGGCAGCCGGGTCGTACCGCGACCAGATCACCTATGTGACCGACCGCCCGGGCCATGATCGCCGCTACGCGATCGATGCACGCAAGCTCGAACGCGAGCTCGGCTGGAAGCCGGCGGAAACGTTCGAGACGGGCCTGGCGAAGACGGTCGACTGGTACCTCGACAACCAGGCCTGGGCCGACGAGGTCGCATCGGGCGAGTACCGCAAGTGGGTCGAGACGAACTACGCGAAACGCACCTGAGGAGAGAAGCGATGGCACGTAAAGGCATCATTCTCGCCGGCGGTTCCGGTACCCGGCTGTATCCGATCACGCACGTCGTGTCGAAGCAGCTCCTGCCGGTGTACGACAAGCCGATGATCTACTACCCGCTGTCGACGCTGATGATCGCGGGTATTCGCGATGTGCTGATCATCTCGACGCCGCAGGACACGCCGCGCTTCGAGTCGATGCTCGGCGACGGCAGCCAGTGGGGGATGAACATCCAGTACGCGGTGCAGCCGTCGCCCGACGGCCTCGCGCAGGCGTTCATCATCGGCAAGGAGTTCGTCGGCAACGATCCGTCGGCGCTGATCCTCGGCGACAACATCTTCTACGGGCACGATCTCGCGAAGCAGCTCGAGCGTGCGCATGCGCAGGAAAGCGGCGCGACCGTGTTTGCGTATCACGTGCACGACCCGGAGCGATATGGTGTCGTCGAATTCGACAAGTCGTTCCGCGCGCTGTCGATCGAGGAGAAGCCGGCCAAGCCGCGTTCGAACTACGCGGTGACGGGCCTGTATTTCTACGACAACCGCGTGTGCGACATCGCGGCCGACATCAAGCCGTCGCCCCGCGGCGAGCTGGAAATCACCGACGTCAACTCGCGCTACCTCGATAGCGGCGCGCTGAATGTCGAGATCATGGGGCGCGGCTACGCGTGGCTCGACACCGGCACGCACGATTCGCTGATCGAGGCGGCCAGTTTCATCGCGACGCTGCAGAAGCGACAGGGTCTCGTGGTCGCATGTCCGGAAGAAATCGCGTATCGCCGCAACTGGATCGACGCGGAGCAAGTGTTGAAGCTGGCCCAGCCGCTCGCGAAGAACGCATACGGTCAGTACCTGAAGAACATTCTCACGGATCAAGTCGCATGGCCATCCAAGTAACGGCAACGGCGCTGCCCGAAGTCAAGATCATCGAGCCGAAGGTGTTCGGCGACGCGCGCGGATTCTTCTACGAGAGCTTCAACGGGAAGGAATTCGCCGAGCAGGTCGCGCCCGGCGTCGAATTCGTGCAGGACAACCATTCGCGCTCGTCGAAGGGCGTGCTGCGCGGGCTGCATTATCAGATCCAGCACGCTCAGGGCAAGCTCGTTCGCGTGGTCGAAGGCGAAGTGTTCGACGTGGCCGTCGACATTCGCAAGGGTTCGCCGAACTTCGGCAAGTGGGTGGGCGTGGTGCTGTCGAACGACAACCACCGGCAACTGTGGGTGCCGCCCGGTTTCGCGCACGGTTTCGTCGTGCTGTCGGAGGCCGCGCAGTTCCTCTACAAGACGACCGACTACTGGTTTCCGGAACACGAGCGCAGCATCGTGTGGAACGATCCGGAGATCGGGATCGAATGGCCGATCGACTTCGAGCCGCTGCTGGCGGCGAAGGATGCGGCCGGCAAGCGGTTGAGCGAAGCCGAAGTTTATGCGTGAGGTGGGTGTGACTCCTGAACCGACGATCCTCGTGACGGGTGTGAATGGCCAGGTCGGGTTCGAACTGCTGCGTTCGCTGCAAGGTCTCGGTCGTGTGGTGGCATGCGACCGTTCGATGCTCGACTTGTCCGATCTCGATCGGGTGCGCAGCGTCGTGCGCGAGTTGAAGCCGTCGATCATCGTGAATCCTGCTGCGTACACGGCCGTCGACAAGGCGGAGACGGACGTCGACGCCGCGCGCCGGCTGAATGCCGACGTGCCGCGTGTGTTGGCCGAAGAGGCGGCACGTAACGGCGCGGCACTGGTTCACTACTCGACCGATTATGTGTTCGATGGCGTGAAGCCGGGTGAGTATTGCGAGACCGATCTCCCGGATCCGCAAAACGTCTACGGCCTGACCAAGCTTGAAGGCGAAGCTGCGATCGCCTCGTCCGGATGCCGGCACCTCATTTTGCGCACCAGTTGGGTATATGGTGCGCGTGGACATAATTTTCTGCTGACAATGCTTCGTTTGGGCGCGGAACGCCCCGAATTGAAAGTCGTCGCTGATCAAATGGGCGCACCGACCTGGAGTCTCGCCATCGCGACGGCGACGTCGCACATGATCGCCCAGGCACGCGGTGCTGCGGACGCGGCGGAATGGTGGGATGCCCGTTCCGGAACGTACCATTTGACAGCTGGCGGGGACACGTCGTGGCACGGATTCGCGTCGGCGATTTTCGAGTTGGCGAGCCTTCCGAAGCGGCCGGTCGTATTGCCGATTTCGGCTGCGGACTATCCGACGCCGGCGAAGCGGCCGTCGAACTCTCGGTTGTCCAACGCGAAGTTGGCGCAGGTTTTTGGTGTGGCTCTGCCGCACTGGCGTGAATCCTTGGGTTTTTGCCTGGCTGGTATGCAGAAGACGTGATCGTTTCTGTAGTCTGAGTGGTCGCATGCGCGTGTAGTGCGTTTCGTACCGAAACGGCGGATGCGGCTGATATCCGCGACGTTGTACGTCGACCGAAGCGCGTTGATCGTCAATGCAATACGAGGAACATGTGAGCTTGTTGCCGATTATTCTTTGCGGTGGTGCCGGGTCAAGACTTTGGCCCGTGTCTCGTGAATCGCATCCCAAACCGTTCATTCGACTTGCCGACGGCGAGAGCCTGTTGCAAAAAGCCTTTCTGCGGGCGGCCGGTCTGGCTGGCGTCGATGAAGTGCTCACGGTCACCAACCGTGACCTTTTCTTCAAGACCGAGGACGAGTATCGGGAAGTCAATGTGACCGGATTGGCGACCTCGTTCATCCTCGAGCCGTTTGGCAGAAACACGGCTGCCGCGATCGCCGCAGCGACCTTGTATGCTGCCGCGGCCCAGGGTGAACAGGTCGTGATGCTCGTGCTCGCGGCGGATCATCTGATCAACGACACATCGGCGTTTGCCGACGCAGTCGAGAAGGCGTCGGTGCTGGCCAAGGGCGGGAAGGTCGTGACGTTCGGCATACAGCCCGACAGCCCGGAAACCGCATATGGTTATATCGAGGCGGATGGGACCGACATCGTGCGATTCGTCGAGAAGCCCGATCTCGCCCATGCGCAGCAGTATCTCGAATCCGGGCGGTTCCTATGGAATTCCGGGATGTTTTGTTTTACGGCCGGAACGATGCTGCGAGAGCTCGCCGAGCACTGCCCCGACATCCTCGATTCTGTGAAAACCTGTATCGGTGCGTCACCGTCGTCGACAAGTGCGGGCGGAGGGGCGCAGATTCGTCTCGAGCCGAACAGTTTCGGCGCGGTTCCCGATGTTTCCGTCGATTATGCGGTGATGGAGAAGTGCCGGCAGGGGGCGGTGGTGCCGTGCTCGATTGGCTGGAGTGACGTCGGATCGTGGACGGCGCTGGGTGATCTTGCGACTCCGGACGAATACGGCAATCGCGTGGAAGGCGAAGCCCTGCTCATCGACGTCAGAAACAGTTATCTGCAGAGTTCTGAGCGTTTGATTGGCGCAGTCGGTGTCGAAAACCTGATCGTGATCGACACACCCGACGCGTTGCTGATTGCGACGCGCAGTCGCGCACAGGACGTGAAGCAGATCTATGCGGAGCTCAAGGCGACTGGTCACGAGGCGTACAAGGTACATCGAACGGTGCATCGCCCGTGGGGAACGTACACGGTGCTTGAAGAGGGGCCTCGATTCAAGATCAAGCGCATCGTCGTAAAGTCTGGCGCGAGCCTCAGCCTTCAAATGCATCATCATCGCAGCGAGCACTGGATCGTCGTGTCCGGGATGGCGAAAGTCGTCAATGGTGATGACGCGTTTTTCGTGTCAACCAATGAGTCCACTTACATTCCAGCCGGCCACAAGCACCGGCTGGAGAATCCCGGGGTAGTCGACCTAGTCATGATCGAAGTTCAGAGTGGCGAGTATTTGGGCGAAGACGATATCGTCCGCTTCGAGGATAACTACGGGCGAACATGACGCGATGGGCGGCAGCGGCGTGGCGGATTTTCGCGTTGCCGAAGCGGCCTGGTATCACCGATTGCGGAATGGTCGTGTCAAAGCGCATTGCAGGATGGCGAACGTGGCCATTTCGCACGGTGCTGATACCGTAGGCGTAGCAATCTTATGAGCAATACACAAAATCGATCGCCGAACACCGGAGCGGTTGTCGTTTTCTTTCATCCTGACGCGGCGTGCGTTGCGCGTGCCAATCGGCTGGCCGAGTCGATGCATTGCGTCGTGGTCGACAATACGCCGGAAGTGTTCGATCGCCGCGCTCTCGGGTTGACCGGTTCGATCGAGTACATTTCCAATGGATGGAATGCCGGAATCGCAATGGCGTTCAATCAGGGTGTCGGCGCGTTGATTCAGGCAGGTTGCGATGTCGCATTGCTGTTTGATCAGGACAGCGAGCCGCCCCAGTCCTTGCTAACGGATCTGCCGAAACTGATCGCCCAAGCCCGGGAGTTGGGAAGCCGCGTCGCGCTGATCGGTCCGGCTTATGAGGATCGACGTTTGCGTGGGGTTGCACCGTTTGTACGGTTTGGATGGGGGAGACTCCAGCGGATACCTCCGGTAGGCGACGTGCCAATCGAGGTCGATTTTCTCATCTCATCCGGATCCTGCATCAATCTGGAATGCTGGAAAGACGTCGGCGCAATGGACGAGTCGCTATTCATCGACTTCGTCGATCTCGAATGGTGCATTCGCGCGAAGCAGCGCGGCTATCAGGTCTGGGGGATTCCGTGGTTGCGGATGAGTCACGAGCTGGGAGGCGAGCCTGTTCAGATATTGGGGCGTCGTTATCCCATGCATGGACCGATCCGCCACTATTATCAGTTTCGGAATGTAATCGCATTGATGAAGCGTGCATCGATGCCGTTGAAATGGAAGACGACAGAACTCGTGAAGTTGCCATTTCGGGTCCTGATCTATTGTTTTTTCCCTGATCGGCGAGTTGAGCATCTTGTGATGGTATGGCGCGGCATTCGCGATGGTTTTCGAGGCCGGCTCGGACCTTATTCCGATAGTGCTCGATGAAGGTTTCACTGGGTCTCGCTAGGCGGTCAGCCAAACTCATTTGAGCAGATGGGCCTCATTGTGGGAGCGGGGATCAGGATGCTCTGCAAAAATCTATCTGGCGTTCATATTCGTGGCTATCCGAACCCTGGCGATGGTCGTCAGGTGACGGCGGGGCGCGTCAACTGAATAATGTTGCGGCTCGCTTTTTTTGCGATGCACCATAAATCAGGTGCGGCGTGGTGATGCGTTGGTAGATGGGTCGGAAGTGCGAGAGGCTCGGCATAATCAGAATCTGACGGATTGGGTTGGAGTTGGTATTAACCCCACTTCCTTTCAAAAATATAATTATATGTAATGTGTTGTAAGCTCGTGGCCCCGGTCTTCAGTCGGAGATATATCGATATTTGCCACGGCCATGGCAACAGAAGCCTACCCAAACCGTCTACCTGAGAGATGAGTATGGAGCCAACGCAAATTGCTCGCGGATATTGCCACGTCTGCGGATCGCAGGCCATCTTTAAGTCATACGAGCCGGTCGACTTCCCTTGCAAGCGCAATTCTTTCCTCTGTCAGTACTGCGGGTCTTCCGCAAGAAACCGGCATCTTGCAAAGTCGATTCTTGATTTGTGGTTGAGTGGTGATCCCCGTGCCTCGCTCCGGAAGTTCGCGAGAAAATTTCGAGGAACGGTCTACATAGCGAGCACGGCAGGCGCTGTCGCTGAATCCCTGACCCCACTTGGGAAACGCCTCGTTTCCAGCGAGTATATCGACGGCATCGCTTCGGGGAAGAGTCATAATGGAGTACTTTGCGAGGATATTCAGGCTACGTCCTTCGACGATTGCTCATTTGATTTGGTTATCACTGAGGACGTTCTGGAACATGTTCCCTGCCCTGAAATGGCATTTGCCGAGATTAGACGCATTTTGAAACCCGGTGGGTATCATGTTTCGACGATACCGGTTAAATGGCATCTTGCTAAAAGTGAACCTCGCGCAGTAATCGAGGGTGGAATGATTCGTCACTTGCAAGAGCCCGAGTTTCATCTTGATCCGACCAGGGTGGAAGGAATATTGGCGTTTACTGACTACGGGCAGGATATTCTCGCGCGCTACTGTAGCATCATCGGTAAGTCGGAGATGTTGGCTGCTCACGGTGATCTCGACATGGAGCGTGCATACGCGATTTATAACAACTGGGTCTTCTTGTCGCAGCGGCAAGGAACGGCATCTCTGCCGGTACTGCCGGTATCTACCTGGACAAGATTCGTAAGTCGATGGTTGTGAAGTTGACCGTACTCAAGCATCCGCTCTGCAACGGCTGAACCGATGGTCTTCCGCGATACTCATCGACCTTGCCGTTCACGTGGCACGCGGTAGAGGGCGGCTTTTGATCTGAAGACGGGCGGAGCGGGGACCGACCGCTCCGTCGAGTCGTGTTCACTTCACGCCGATAGGCCTCGACCTAATCGAGGGTTCCGATGCGCGGAGGATTGGCGAGCGTGAATGGCAATACGTCCACCGCGAGGGAAAGATTCGGGTTGTACGCTGGGTCGCGAATCAGTGCGGTACCCCATCGCTCTTCCATTCGACGCACTTCACCCACAAAGCGCTGATATTTGTCCGCCGCCATGTCGGAACCGCGTGTTGCCGATTCGTAGTGGTACAACTCGGCGAATGGCGTCCAAACGTTTCGGTAACCCGCGTCTCGTACCCGTAAGCAGAAGTCGACGTCATTGAAGGCAACGGCAAAAGCCTCGTCCAAGCCGCCTACTTCGTTATATATCCGCTTGCTGACAAGGAGGCATGCGGCCGTGACCGCAGACATGTCCTGCACGGATACTGCACGGTTGAAGTAGCCGAAATTCCCACGCTTGAGCATGTGGTGCATATGGCCCGCGATACCGCCCAATCCCAGCAGCACGCCGCCATGCTGAAGTGAATTATCCGGGTACCATAGGGCTGCCCCGACTGCACCGATGCCTGGTTGCGACGCGATGCCAACCATTTCGTCGAGCCAGTCAGGCGAGATGACTTCGGTATCGTTGTTCAACAGGCATACAAAACTGCCTGTCGCTGCTGCTGCGGCTATATTGTTCAGCGCAGAAAAATTGAACGGCGAATCGTCGGTGATGATCCTGACGTTCGGGCGAAGCGATATCTCCTGGAAATAGGCGAGGGTAGCCCCGTCCGTGCTGCCATTGTCGACGACGATGATCTCGTAGTTCGGGTATACCGTGCGCTCGACGATGCTTTCGACGCACTGGCGGAGCAACGCGACACCGTCTCGCGTCGGGATGATAATGGATACCTTTGGAGCAGGGGCGGGTATCGCGTACCTCACGCGGAAAACCGGCAAGTCGCCGAAGGGCCGCTCCACGGTTGCGACGATGCCGGAGCGCGCGAGATGACCTTCGATTGCCCGCTGCGCCGCCGTTGACGCATACGGCTTGGCGTGACTCGTTCTTGCGGTGCTATTGGCCGTGATGCGCCAGTGATAGAGCACATGCGGAATATGAACGACGCTGTCATCGCCGGCAATCTCGACGCATCGAAGCGCGAGGTCGTAGTCCTGGCTTCCTTCGAACCCGAGTCGAAAGCCGCCCACTTGTCGCACGAGCGCGGTTTCGATAACTCCGAGATGCGAGAACAGATTCTGCGTACGGAACAACGCAGGATTCCAGTCGCATTTGAAATATGGGGCCGTCCGCTGCCCGCGTTCGTTCAGCTTATCCTCGTCGCTGTAGAACATGCGCGCCCGAGGGTATCGGTTGATGTATTGTGCAACGACAAACAGTGCGTGAGGCGGGAGGATGTCGTCGTGATCTAGCAGTGCGACGAATTCGCCGGTTGCCAGCGAAAGGGCGCTATTGCTCGCTTCGGAGATATGGCCGTTCTCCGTACGAAACATGAGCCGAATTCGTGAATCATGTGCCTGATGGCGTGTCAGGATCTCGCGCGTAGTCTCGCCCGGCGACGCATCATCCGCGATACAAAGTTCCCAGAACGGGTAGACCTGCTCCTGCACGGAACGGATCATTGCTTCGAGATGCGACGGATTGCTGTTGTACGTCGGAACGACGATCGAAATCAGCGGTTGACGTTCGAACGATTGCAGCGCGTTTTCAGCGGCCGCACGTTCCGCGTCGCCGAATCGGTCGAACTTGTTGATCCACTCGTGATAGACCTCGTCGGGCGGGGGGGCGTCGGCGAATCCTCCGCCATCACGCAGACGCCTGGACCGAACAAGGATTCCCTGAAGACCTTCTCGCTTAAGTATGGACGCGTAGTGCCAGAGTGCACTCCACAGGCTACCGCGGACGACCGCTTGGCGCCGGATCGTTGCCGCAACGACGCCAGCCATGCGGATCGCGGACGTCACGTGTCGAAGGGGCGACGTCAGGCGCCATGATAGCGATGCGCGGATGTTTCGCAGTTCATCCTCAAGCCGGATTCGGTCGGCTTCGACATTCGCGCGCAGGATATTTTCCTTGCGCAGGCCAGCGAGTTCGCGTTCCAGTTCGATAATGCGCTGCGCCAATGCGCTGCCCTCGACGTCGTCACGGGAAAGGGCGTCGCGATTTGTCGAATCCTGTGGGGCGCGGTGTTGGCCAGAAGTCATATGAGTAAGTCAGGGCCAGGTCGGTGTGGGTTGATCGGATTCTCAAACGGACTGACGCGTTTTACGCAGTTTCGCGAACAAAGAGCTCGATGCGATTCATTGGGATTCCGACGAGTCCGGTTGCGACACGGGCGGACTCCGACTTTACGATGATGGCATCGTGAACGCAGTCAAGTATGCGAATACTCTTCTCGGAAGGTGCCGCGACGAGAACGGTGAATGAGTAGTCGCCGGGCGGAAGAATTGGCATGTCGAAGCAAAACTCCGCAACGACGTGACTAGCATTCGCAGATGGAAAACCGCCTTCCCGCAGCGCGAATACGCTGTCGTCACCAAACAGCGGCTGCCCGAGTCGGTCCTTGACGAAAAACGCAATGTGCGGCATATCGGATTCGGTTCGGCGGATACGAATCCGAAGTGAAACCCGTTCACCACCCATGACCCAGGTAACCGGGGCGCCTTTCGTGTTGGTGAGGGTCGTGGATTCGATCAACGTCGACTCACGTTGCACTGGAAGTTCGTGCGGATCCAGATCGACGCTCGGCAGCGCCGGCAGTGCATCGATTGTGTTGCGCGGGAATCCGCTGCGCTGATCTGCGCGTGGCTCGTTGCCGATGGCGGTTACATCGAGCTTTCTGGTGCCGGATTCAACACGAGACACGCTGTCCTCACGCTCCCGATAAAACGCCTCGAAGTAGTTCATGCAGACGGTTTTCGCACTTCCCGATTCGCGCATCACACCTCGATCAAGCCAGATGACCCGGTCGCACAGGCTGCGGATGGCGGATGAATCATGGCTGACGAACAAAACCGTCCCGGTCTGCTGAAAGCGACGCAGGAAGCGCATGCATTTTTGCGTGAAGAATGCGTCGCCCACAGCTAACGCCTCGTCGATGACCAGGATGTCGGCGTCCACGTGTGCGATGACTGCGAACGCGAGGCGGACGAACATGCCGCTCGAGTATGTTTTGACGGGCTGGTCGATGAAGTGGCCGATATCGGCGAACGCAATGATCTCGTCGACGCGCGAATCGATCTGCTCGCGGGTCAGGCCGTGCAACTGGCCGTTGATGTAGATATTTTCCCGACCGGAGTATTCGGCATCGAACCCGGAACCGAGTTCAAGTAGAGCAGCAATGCGTCCTTGGGTTTCGACCACGCCGCTCGTGGGAGCGAGTGTGCCGCAAATGATCTGCAGCAACGTGCTCTTGCCGGACCCGTTGCGGCCGATGATGCCAATCGTCTCTCCCCGCGCAATCTCGAAATCGACGTCTTTGAGTGCCCAGAACATCCGGGCGCACGCCTGCGCACGCTGGCGCAGGGATTCGCGCACGCTCGGGACCGGCGCAAGCCCGCTCAGCAAGCCGAGGATACTGCGTTTCAGACGGTCCGACGGTTTGCGATAGGACTCGAATCCTTTGGCGAGCGACGTGGCGCGAATGACAACATCAGATGACATCGGCGAAACCCCGGCGCGTCTTCTGGAACCATGCGAAGCCGATCCACGCAACGGCGATGGCCATGATTGAATAGATGGACCACCGATTCCAGTCGATCATGTGTCCCCAAATGAGAACGTCACGACCCTGTTCGATGGGATAGGTCATCGGATTCAGATAGACGAAGCTGCGGAACTGTTCCGGCAGCGAAGACACCGGAAAGAACACGGGCGAGAGGAACATCATCGCGGTGATGACGATCCCGACGGTTTGTCCGATGTCGCGGAGATAGACGCCGGTGGCGGACAGAATCCAGCTTACGCCCATGATGAATACGCAGAGCGGTGCGAGCACGATGGGGAACAGAAACGCAGTCAACGGCACGCTACCGACGACGGCCCATTCGGCCACCAGCAGGATGCAGACGCTCACGCTAAGGTGAAACAGCGCCGATAACAGCGTCACGCAAGGCAGGATCTCAAGCGGGAAGACGATTTTCTTGACGAAGTTCGAGTGGGAGAGAATTTGCCCCGGTGCCCTGTTCACGCATTCGGAAAACAGGTTGAACACGATCATTCCCGCGAACAGCACTACGGCGAATTCGCCCTTTGATGCTGCGTGCGACGCGTCGTTCCAGCGCGATTTGAACACTTCGCTGAATACGAACGTATAGACGCTCAGCATCATGAGGGGCGTGAGCAACGACCAGAAGATGCCTAGAAAGGACCCCTTGTAACGTCCCACGGCGTCGCGGCGCGCGAGATCGAGCATCAGGCGGCGATTTTTCACCAATGAAGCGGCGAGAGATCGCGGCGAAAGACTAAAGCTTTGCATAAGTTCGACGACAAGGTCAGCGGGTGTGGCACGGCACAAGGAGTCAGCGGAAAGCGGATCCGTGCAGCCGCGATTCGATGACCGCAGGCGGGCTTCAGGTCGATGCAGCACCTGCGGTCCAGTGCTTTACTTGGCCCTGGGGCCATTCTGGTGCATGCGAATTATCGCATAGTGGTTCATCGGCGGACCCACGTCGAGTCGGTCGCAGCGTGTGTCGAAGTGTAAATGTCGCAAGCAATCCGGAGTGCGGGTGCGGGGTCGCCGATTAATGCCGATCGCGTGCCTTTCCACGCCGCGAGCCGAATCCGAGCGGAATTTCGGGTTCGGGGAAGCGCTTTTTCTGGGGCTTTCGGCGTCGATTTTCCATATTGTGAAATGATGCGTCGTGGTACGATTCGTCGTTTACCATCCGCGACTGATGGCACATCACTGGATCGATCCATCGATCGCAATCCATCGGTTGGCATCGTGTGTGGACGGAATGCGAAGAATGAATTCATATGTCTGACTATATCGCGATCGAATCTCACGGCATCAGCAAGGGTTTTGAGTCCTACGAGCGACCCGGCGACCGGTTGAAGAGAGGAGTGCTCGGTGCCATTGCGCGGCTTGCGCAACGCTCGGCGACGCGACAGGCGACGCATCGGCAAGCTGAAGCGCAGCCGAACGTATTTTGGGCCCTTCATGACGTGAGTTTCTCTGTCGCGGCTGGAGAAACCGTCGGCATCGTGGGCCGGAACGGGTCGGGCAAGAGCACGTTGCTCCAGATCGTCTGCGGCACGCTGGCCCCGACACGCGGCGATATCGCCGTGCGCGGTAAGGTTGCTGCATTGCTCGAGCTCGGCTCCGGCTTCGACGTCGAGTACACCGGTCGCGAAAACATCTATCTGAATGCCCAACTGTACGGGCTATCCCGTCAGCAAATCGACGAGCGCTACGAGTCGATCGTCGAGTTCGCGGACATCGGCGAGTTTATCGATCAGCCCGTCAAGACCTACTCGAGCGGCATGTTTGTCCGTCTGGCGTTCGCGGTCATCGCACATGTCGATGCGGACATCCTCGTGATCGACGAGGCACTGGCGGTCGGGGACGCATTTTTCAATCAGAAGTGCTTTCGTTTCCTGCACGAGTTCAAGCAGCACGGGACTATTCTGTTCGTCAGTCACGATACGTCGACGATCAGAAAGCTTTGCTCGCGCGTCATCTGGATCGACAGCGGGCGGATTGTGGCGCAGGGGAAACCGGCGGATGTCTGTGCGGCGTATCTGGAGGCGCGCTACAGCACGGCTGGAGCAGCGTCCACGGCGGTGCCGGTAGAGGTCGAGCGTCATGACAGTGCAATTGATTTCCGTCGCGAACGCTTCAACGCCTCCTCGTTTCGCAACGACATCCAGGTGCTTGCGTTCAATCACCAGTCGCAGGCTTTTGGCGAGGGTGGCGCGCGAATCGTCGACGTTGCATTCTTCGACGATCAGGAGCGCAGGCTCGAATGGATCGTCGGTGGCGAAACGATTACGCTGCGCGTGACAATTGAAATCGACGAGCCCCTGGTTTCCCCGATCGTCGGCTTCTACCTCAAGAACGAGCGAGGTCAGGAACTGACGGGAGACAACACGTTCGCAACCTTCGCCGAACGACCCGTATCATGTGACGCCGGCGATGCGCTATGCGCGGAGTTCACCTTCATCATGCCGATACTGCCGGTGGGGGCTTTCTCGATCAATGTCGCGATTGCGGAAGGCACGCAATACGACCACGTTCAGCATCACTGGATCCACGACGCGCTACCCCTTCGCGTGCACGCATCCCGCGTGAGACACGCGCTCGTGGGCGTTCCGATGGTGCATGCCGGACTGTCCGAAGAGATATAGCGTGGAATGGATTTGATCCCCAGGCATGAGCACAATCTCCCGGCGTGAAGTTGTCGTCATGTGTTCGGCGCGATTACTTACAAGATTTTTGCAAGTTTGCAGAGCAGGATTCTCAAATGACCAAGCAAGAGCGAATTTTTCGATTCAAAGCGTCGGAAGATGATCACTCGTTCACCGGTGAACGATATCTTCCCGGCGTTGCGGGGCCGATTCAGTACGAGCACTACCATCGGTATCTTTTCTCGACGGCGATCTGCGCAGGCAAGGACGTACTCGATATCGCGTCGGGCGAGGGCTATGGTTCAGCCTTGCTGGCGCAGGCGGCGCGCTCCGTGATCGGCGTCGATGTCGACCCGCAAGCTGTCGAAAATGCGAAGGGGCGCTATGGTGACGTGCCGAACCTCCGGTTCGAGTGGGGCAGTGCCACGCAGATTCCTCTTGCCGACGCATCGGTAGATGTCCTCAACTCCTATGAGACGCTGGAGCATTTTCGTGAGCATGAGACGTTCATGCGCGAGGCGCGTCGGGTATTGAAGCCGGGCGGCATCATGATCATTTCGACGCCGAACCGTCCGATCTATTCGCCGCCCGGATCGCCTCCCAATGAGTACCATGTTCGCGAGCTCGATCGCGAGGAATTCGTCCAGTGGCTCAAGAGCGGGTTTCAGAATTTTGTCCTCTATGAACAGAAGCCGCTTGCCGGATCGCTGCTCCAGAAGGAAGGGCGCAGCGGTGAGCGACGCATCAATTGCTGGTCCGAACACGAGGTGGGCGAGTATCGCGAGACTGCGGGTGTTCTTGATCCCGTGTATTTCATTGCGATTGCGTCCGATGGTCCGATACCGGAAATGGAGGACAATCTGCTTGATGGCGGTGTGTCGTTCACGCGTTACGATCAGGCGCGCAACGCGCATATCGGCGCCCAAGCGACTGAAATTGTCCGCCTGACGACGGAAACCATGGCGCGCGGCGACGAAATCGGCCGCCTGACGGCCGAGGCAGTGCGGCTGACCGACGAGGTTCTCCGGCGCGATGAAGAGATCGGCAAGTTGACGGTCGAGACCGTGCGTTTGAACGACGTCATCATTGCGAACAATGCCGATATCGACCGCCTGAAAACCGAGGTCGAGCGATTGACCCGGACCGTTTCCACGCTTACCGAGGCGGCTGAACGTCGCGACGAAGCGGTGACGACTTCACGTAAGGTGCTTGAATCTCTTGACGTGCAGAACAACACTTCGACGGTTCTCGCTGCTCGGGTGGACGAGTTGACCGATCAGTTGAAGCATACGGAGGGCCTCCTCGGCACACAGGCTCAGGACAGCGATGGCGGGCGCGAGAGCGATCCGTCGACTGTTGCACTGTTGACCGAGAACGAGAGCCTTCGGCGGCAGTTGAAGCAGATCACGAACTCCACTTCCTGGCGCGTGACGAAGCCGCTTCGTTATGCCGCCCGCCGTATCCGCGCGAATCAGCAGGGTGCCAGCACGACACCGGCTTCGCGTTCCGGAGCGACGGCGAGGTCGTCCACGTCGATCGCCGAGGTCGAGGGGGCGTCGCCGTTGACGCTCCGGTCGTTCGAGCAAGCGGCGGCGCCGCGAGCGACGATCGTCGTGCTGCAATCACAAGGCGGTGCGGCGATGCGCGAATGTCTTGCGGCTCTGAGCCACCATACGACATCCGTCGCGTACCAGATATTTGCGGTTGGCGAGATCGATGCGAAGCTGGTGGCGGAGAGCGGTGTCCGGGTCATCGACGATCATCATGCAGCCCAGTCGATATCGGCGCTGGCCAAGCACATCGGTAATTTGTCCGGGAGTGAATTCATCGTCCTGATGTCGGACGTATTGCTGGCGCGTCCGGGATGGTTGGCAGCGATCGATGAAGCGTTCGAACGCTTCACCGACGCGGCTGCGGTCTCCGCGATCATCTTGGAAAGGAACGGTACGGTGTACGCTGCTGGCGGAGTCATCGATGCCGGCGCGCATCTCCTGGCCGCGCATGCCGGCGTCAACAGCGATAACGTCAAGATCCAGAATGTGACCGAGATCAAGGCGGCAAGCCCTGGATTCATCGCGGTTCGAAGCGATGCCTGGGAGCGTGCATCGCGTTTCGAGAAGGAGATGCCGGTTCTCACAACCGGTTTCGTTGCGTTGGCGCTCGATTTGTTTGCCCGAGGAGAGAAAACGTACTTGCAGCCGTTCGCCCGTTTCGTCATGTCGAATGCGGCGCGAGCGAGCCGGCCGACGAATGATGATAATTGGGATGATGCGTATCAGCGTTGGCTCCTACGGCAGCATCACGACACGCTCTTCCGTGTCGAGCGCCCGTTTGACGACGTGCTTGTGTTGCCGCAGCGACCGAAGGTCGTGATCGTAGATGCATTCGTGCCAAAACCCGATCAGGACTCCGGATCGGTCGACGTCTACTGGTACATGCGTATTTTCCGCGAGTTCGGCTATGACGTGAGCTTCATTGCTGCATTCGAACAGTCGCCTCCTGTCGCCTATATGGATGCACTGCGGCGTTGGGGCGTGCGGGTTCAGTGCGCGAGCGATCTCGCGACGCTCAACCAGTTGTTCATGGAAGAGGTTGTGGACGCACGCGTAGTCGTCGCACAACGCATCATCGTCGCTCGTCATCTGGTTGAACCGCTTCGTCGGGGCGCACCGCATGTCAAGCTGGTGTTTGGCACGGTGGATCTCCATTACCTCCGTGAAGAGCGCGCGGCAATCCACGATCGCTCCCCCGAAGCACTGGAGGAGGCATTGATGCTGCGGCGCACGGAAATTCAGACCGTGCGCGAAGCCGATGCGACCATCGTTGTGAGTCGTGTCGAGCACGATTTGCTGAAAGACTTAGCGCCGCAAGCGAACGTCCATCACATTCCGATCCCGCGGATGCCGACCCGTTCGGGGCGTACGTTCGACGAGCGGTCCGGCGTCGTATTTGTCGGCGGATTCGCGCACCGACCGAATATCGATGCCGTGCAATTTCTGGTCGAGGAGATTTGGCCGATCGTGAGGCGGAGCCAGCCCACGGCGGAGTTGCGTATCGTTGGCAGCGGCGTGACCGATTACGTACGTTCGCTCGACAATCCGGCGACGGGGGTGAAGGTTGTCGGATTCGTAGAGAATCTCGGCGATGTGCTTGACGTGGCTCGCGTATCGGTTGCACCGCTTCGATTCGGTGCCGGTGTCAAAGGCAAGGTGGTTTCAAGCCTGTTGCATGGCGTACCCAGCGTGCTGAGCAAGATTGCGAGCGAAGGGATGGGCCTCGTTCCAGGTGAGCAGGTGCTTGAGGGTGACAGCGCCGAAGATATTGCCGCGGCGATCGTCAAACTGCTCGAAGACAGGCAACTGTGGCAGCGCGTCGCCGATGCGGGATTTGCGGCCGCGGTTGCGGAGTACTCGGTGGAAACCGTTGCGGCCAGGATGTCCACTCTGCTCGCATCGATCAATGTTCTGGATGGCGAGCGAGATTTGCGTCCTGGTGCATTCAATATTCACTGACCGTTCCACTCATATTGATACTCACCATGCTGCGTTCCCTGTTCTCATTGTTTCGTAAAGTACCGCCGCAACGTCGTCCCCGTACCGACGGGAAGCTCGGTGTCGTGATCGAACTGGCATCGTTCGACAAGGGCGGTCTCGAGAAGGTCGTGCTCGATTCCGCGATCGCATTCGATCGGGCACGTTTCGATGTCACCATCGTTACCCCGGGCAAAGTTGGGCACCTTGGTACCGTCGCACGCAATGCTGGCTTGCGGGTGGTCGGACTGCCCGCAGCGAACCCGCTTGCGGCTTACGAAAAACTGCTGACCGAGTTGAGTGTCGATATCTCGATGTCTCACTTCTCGAATACTGGCTATCCGCTGTTTGCCCGTCTCGGGATTCCAAATATCACGTTCATCCATAATGTCTATGCGTTCTTTTCGGACGAACAGTCACGAGCGTTTGCCGACAATGATCGCTATGTCGATCGCTACGTTTCAGTTTCGAAGAACGCGACCCGCTTTGCTGTGACGAATCTTGGCGTGTCGGCCGGCAAGGTCGTGACGGTGCCCAACGGTCTTATCCTGTCTGAACACGAGGCGAGGGAAAAGCAGCCACCGAAGCTGACGCGCACGCAGCTCGGTCTGTCGGATTCCGACTACGTGTTCGCGAATGTCGCTTCGTACAATCTGCACAAGGGGCACTACGTGATGGCGGACGCGATGCGCCATTTGTTGGCTCGCAGACGCGACGTCAAGATTCTTTGCGTTGGCAACGTGATCTATCCGCCTCACGTCGATGCGCTTCGCCACTATCTGGTCGAACATGGTCTGGAGCAGCATATTCTGATGCCGGGCTATTTCCCGGATGTTGAAGACGTACATCGCGTTGCGGACGCATTCATCCTTCCGTCGTTCATCGAGGGTTGGAGCATTGCGATGAACGAGGCCATGTTCTATCGCAAGCCGATGATCCTCACCGACACAGGTGCATCCGCCGAAGTCATCGACGATGACGATATCGGGATCCTGATCCCGAATGAATATGGCGATACACCGAATCTGAATTCGAAGTTGCTCGACGAGCTTGCCTACGCACCGAGGGAATACAAGATTGCACCCGCCCTCGCGGACGCAATGGACCAGATGGCATCGAACGCAGCACAGTGGCGTGAAAGAGGGGCGCGGGGGCGTGACAAGATCTACGCGAGCTATAACTTTGCCGATATCGTGACGCGGTACGAATCGATTATCGAAGATGTGGTTAGGGCGCACAACCGATAACGGAAGATACGGATATGGTGAGCTCACTCAAGTCGTTTTACCGATTCGTCAGATGGCGCTTCAAGCCCGCGGTTTGTTTCTATCTGGGGAATCATTTGTTCATGAATTACATGCCTTATCGAATAAGGCATTGGTTCCTTGGCAGATTTTGTCAAGTGAAGATCGGTCGCGATTCAAGCATTGCGATGGGGTGCTTTGTTACGGGGTATCACATTTCGATTGGGGATAATACGGTCGTAAACCGATACACCTATCTGGATGGGCGCGTTCCCTTGACGATCGGGAACAACGTAAATATTTCGCACTACACGTTGATCCAGACGTTGACGCACGATCCACAGAATCGGGATTTCGTATGCTTGTGCAAACCGGTCGTCATTGAGGATCATGTCTGGATCGGTGCTCGCGCCATCATCAGCCCCGGTGTTCGTATTGGTGAGGGCGCAGTGGTGGGAGCAGGGTCGGTTGTGACGCGTGATGTCGAGCCGTACACGATCGTCGCCGGAAATCCGGCACGGTTTATCAAGGAACGGACGCGGGATTTGCGGTATCGATCGCGTTATTTCCCATTCTTTGATACCGATATTCAATGAATTCGTATTTGAGTGTTTTGTGGATGAAATTATTGCCCGGTCTTGAATATGTCAATCTTTAAGTTCCGCAAACCGTCTGCACCTGCGTCCGCTGCACGGAAGAACGCCACCATTTCCGTGGTTATTCCTTTGTATAACCATGCGCGGTATATCGAAGGTACATTACAGAGTGTGTTGTCGCAGTCTTCTCCTGCCGATGAAATCATATTGATCGATGACGGTTCGTCCGATGACGGGTTTGACGTCGCGTCGCGACTTCTCGCAAACGTTCCGCATGCGAACGCCTATCGACAGGAGAATGCGGGGGCTCACAATACGATCAATCGTGCGATTGGCCTCGCCCGCGGCGATTATGTCGCGGTGCTGAATTCGGACGACGTGTTTGCGTCGGAGAAACTCGCTCGTTGCCGGGAACTAATTCAGGAGCGACCCGGCCTGGGGTTGATCGCGGGGCGGGCTGGCATTATGGACGACCACGGCATCGAACAGCACGCTGGTGTTGCGATCGACTGGCTGGCGCGTGCATATGGATTTTTAAGCGATACCGGATTGCCGCAACTGGCGTTGCTGAACGAGAATTTTGTCGCGACGACGTCGAACATGGTATTCAGTCGGGCTCTATGGCAAGCCGCGGGTGGCTTCCAGCCGCTTCGCTACTGTCATGATCTCGATTTCTTGATGTACGCGTTCGCCTACGACAGCGTGTATATCGACCGAGACGTGAAGCACATCGTGTATCGCGTGCACGAAAGGAACACGATCAAGGAAGACTTGAGCAAGGTTCGGATCGAAATCGCGGCGGTTATTGCGCAGGCACTTGCGATGTCGGGGCCGAGAATGTTCTCCGCGCGATTGGACGGAAGCGATCTTGATGCATTCAGACGCTTCCTGCAGAACAAGGGGATGACGGAGATGCTGTGCTTTCTGCAGACCGTCCTTCCGGCATTTCCGACTCGTGCGGCATTCTATGAATATGCTGTCGATGCGCGAAATGCCGATGCATTTCGCGCGGCCGTTGCGGGCTGACCCGTCGCGGCGCCAGAGCAGAACGACCGAGGCCGCGCACGCATGGGGGCGCGACCGTTCTCGTGGCAGAGTCTGCGCGGACTACCGCGTACTCAGATATATCCGAACGTTTTCAGCCCTTCGGTCGCTGTGGCGCAACAGTGGGCGGTGATGTCCGGTGGCAGGCTCGTCTGCCAAGCCGTTGCGCGATCGCTCAGGAACGGCTGCGATAGGTTGAGGTGGCTCTGATCATGGCGCAGTACCGGCGCCCGCTTCGAATTGTCCAGCATGGATTCTTCAAACGGCAGGCCCAGAAATGTCGCAGAGCGCGCCAGAACATCCCGCGGGTTCGAGACGAGATCCTCGTAGCGCACGAGCAGGTAGTTCGCGCGCTCGCGCATGGCGTTGTGCAAGTGGAGATTGGTGTAATTCCACAAGCGAGGGAAATATTCCTCGATGCCTGACGGAGCCCACGTGACGTTTTTGAGGGACAGCATCGTGCCGCGTACGTCGCGGACGATATGGAGAAACCTGATGTCGGAGTCCAGGAGTCCGACCTGTTCCAGCTTTCGGATCGAAAGAAGATCGTCAGGGGTCTTGTCTCCACTCAACCGCTTTCCCGTATTGGATGCAATGCGGCCATAGATCGATGTGAGCACGCCTGCCAAGGTCGGCTCGGCATCACGTAGTGCATCGTCGATGTCCGCGGCGGAGATAAAGGGCTCCAGAACTTCGGGGAAGTCGTCCGTCGACTTGATGATCTTGCCGATCAGCGGACGTGCAACAGACCAGTCGCTGATGCAACCCATGACATGAGCGATTGGACTGATGAGCGTGGTTTGGTTCGGGATGAAGATGTCGCTGTGCAGATTGAGCGACTCCTTGAACAGGGTCGTTCCTGATCGAGGCGAGCCGAAAAGAATGAACATGCTGTGGAGGTGCAATGAACGACGGCCTGACCGCATCACCAAATGAGGGGCGCGGGGCCGCGCGATTCACCGTCAAATGAGTATGCGCGAACCTGTACGACATCGTGGACGCCAAAACGTTCTTGCCAACGTCGTATGTCGTGGCCACGATGCCGGCCAGACCACATGCCCGCATCGACAATGACGGGTAAATGGCTCGTCGTAATGTTTCGAATGCCTTACGATGAAACACATGCACATCCTGTTCACTTAGATAATATTTGACTTGAGATGAGTACTTCGAGAGCCCCGCTAACCGTATCGATCGTCGTCTATCGGCCGGATGTCGAGCGCTTTTTCAAGACGCTCCATAGCTTGCGCGACGCAGTGGGTGCGATGCGTCTACGCGATCCGAACTTTCATGCCGTAATCTGTGTGGTCGACAACGGCGGCACGCCGGATATCTGGGAGGACGTGGCCAGATTGAATGTGGCCGGATTCGAGTGTGTATCATTGAGTGGTCACGGGAATGTCGGGTACGGCCGCGGACACAACCTGTCGATCACGACGGCAAGCAGCGAGCATCACTTGGTTCTGAATCCGGATATCGATCTCGACGAGGATTCGCTCGTGCAAGCGTTGAGCTTTATGTGCAGTCGTCCGGACATCGGGCTTTTGACGCCGAATATTTCCGATGAGAAAGGCGCGATCCAGTATCTGTGCAGGCGTCCTCCGGCGCTATTCGATCTGCTGGTCCGCGGATTTTTCCCGCCGAACTGGAAGGCGCGGTTCGCCAACCGCCTCGCCCACTACGAAATGCGCGACGTGATCAACGACCGCGACGTCGTCTGGGATCCCCCCATCGTCAGCGGCTGCTTCATGCTGTTCCGCACCGAAGTCCTGAAGCAACTCGGCGGCTTCGACCCGCGCTACTTCCTGTACTTCGAAGACTACGACCTCAGCCTGCGTACGCACGAGGTTGCCCGCGTCGCGTACGTCCCGTCGGTCCGCGTGATCCATCACGGTGGCGGCGCATCCCGCAAGGGCTTCGCGCACATCCGCATGTTCGCCGCGTCGGCCTTCAAGTTCTACAACCGCTTCGGCTGGAGGCTCTGGTGAGTCACCTCGTCGTCACCGGCGCGAACGGCTTCGTCGGCCGGGCGGTTTGCCGACTCGCGTTGCAAGCCGGCCACACGGTTACCGCGCTGGTGCGACGTCCGGGCGGCTGCATCGACGGCGTGCGCGAATGGATCCACGACGCCGATGATTTCGCGGGTGTGGATGAAGCTTGGCCTGCCGACCTGGCCGCCGATTGTGTGATCCATCTCGCCGCCCGCGTGCACGTCATGCGTGACGAATCCCCCGATCCCGACGCTGCGTTCGATGCCACCAACGTCGCCGGCACGTTGCGTCTCGCCGACGCCGCGCGCCATCACGGCGTGCGTCGCATCGTGTTCGCGAGCAGCATCAAGGCGGTCGGCGAGGGCGACGGCGGAGTACCGCTGTCGGAAGCGTTCGACCCCGACCCGCAGGATGCATACGGCCGTTCGAAGCTGCGTGCGGAACGGCAACTCGCGCAATTCGGAGCGTCGGTCGGGCTCGACGTCGTCGTCGTGCGTCCGCCTCTCGTCTATGGCCCGGCTGTCCGGGCCAACTTCCTGCGGATGATGGACGCGGTCGCGCGCGGGATGCCGCTGCCGCTCGGCGCGGTTTCAGCGCGCCGCAGCATCGTCTACGTCGACAATCTCGCCGACGCTTTGCTGCGTTGCGCAATCGACCCGCGCGCCGCCGGCGAGTGCTTTCATGTCGCCGACGACGATGCGCCGACGGTCGCCGATCTGCTGCGTCTCGTCGGCGGCGCGCTCGGCAAGCCAGCGCGGCTGATCGCGGTGCCGCCGGCGCTGTTGCGCGCGCTCGGAAAGCTGACCGGTCGCAGTGCGGCCATCGACCGCCTGACCGGTAGCCTCCAGCTCGACACCGGCCGGATCAAGCGCGTGCTCGACTGGCATCCACCCTATACGACCCGCCAGGGCCTCGAAGCGACCGCCGCATGGTATCGTTCGCGCGATACACGAAAATAAAAGCCACATGCTTCTCGCGAATCCCACCTGGCTCACCACGGCCGCAGTAGCTCTGGCCGCCGCATTCGCCTCGACGGCGATTCTCCGCGTACTGCTCGCCACCGGATTGGCCTGGCGTCTTGCCACCGACGTTCCGAATGATCGTTCGCTCCATACGCTGCCGACACCGCGAGTCGGCGGATGGGGCATCGTGCCGGTCTGTGTCGTTGCGCTGCTCACGCTGGCGCCGCGACTGTGGCTGATCGCGATCGCCGCTGCCGGGCTGGCTGCGATGTCGCAGATCGACGACCGGCGCGGGCTGCCGGCCCGTGTGCGGTTCTCGGCGCACCTCGTGGCCGTCGTCGCACTGATCGTCGTGTTCCCGGCCGATGCGCCCTGGTGGCTGCTCGCCGGTGTGGGTTTCGCAATGGTCTGGCTGACGAACCTGTACAACTTCATGGATGGCGCCGATGGCCTCGCGGGCGGCATGGCGCTGTTCGGCTTCGGCGGGTACGCGGTCGCGGCGCTTAGCGGCGCACAGGCGTCGCCCGATCTCGTCGTTTCCGGGGCGGCGGTCGCCGGCGCGGCGCTGGGCTTTCTTCTGCTCAATTTCCACCCGGCGAGGCTATTTCTCGGCGACGCCGGCTCGATTCCGCTCGGCTTCCTGGCCGGCGCGCTGGGCTACTGGGGCTGGCGTACCAATGTCTGGCCGATCTGGTTCCCCGCGATGGTATTCGCGCCCTTTATTGCTGACGCATCTGTAACACTTTTGAGACGTCTGTTACGTGGCGAAAAGTTCTGGCAAGCACACCGTGAGCACTATTATCAAAGGATGGTCCGATCGGGCATAGGTCACGGTCGGACCGCGCTTTATTGGTACCTCATCATGCTCGCGGGCATAATTCTGGCCGTATGGGCAAAGGGCCGCCCCGAACTGCAGCAATGGCTGTCGTTCCTCGCGTGGTATGGCGTCCTGGCGTGGTTCGGATGGTTGATCGACAGGCGCTGGCACCGGTTTCAAGCGGCCGCCGAAAACAATTCTTGAGGTTTCCCGCCGATGTTGCGATCCAGAGCATCTTGGCTGTCCCTGAGTGCTTTCCTGTTCGACCTGACGGCCGTTGTCGCCGCATGGTTGTTCGCTTATCTCGTTCGTTTCAACGGCAGCGTCCCGCACGATTTCCTGAGTGGCGCGCTGATGGCATTGACGTGGGTGCTGCCCGTCTACGCACTGATGTTTCACGGGTTCGGCCTGTATCGCGGGCTGTGGGTGTTCGCGAGCCTGCCCGACCTGATGCGCATCGCAAAGGCCGTAGTCGGCGGCGGCGTGATCGTGATGATCGGCGCCGTGATGTTCCAGCCGCAGCCGATCATCCCGCGCTCGGTGCTGCTCGTGTCGCCGCTGATGCTGTTCCTGGCGATGGGCGGCGCACGCGCGCTGTATCGCGCGACCAAGGAGTACTACCTGTACGGCGGGCTCGTCGGCAAGGGCAAGCCGGTGCTGGTGCTCGGCGCCGGCACGGCCGGCGCGAGCCTTGCGCGCGAACTGTCGCGCTCCGGCGAATGGCGCCTCGTCGGCCTGCTCGACGACGACGTCACGAAGCAGGGCCGCGAAATCTACGGCTACAAGGTGCTCGGCTCGTTCAACGATCTCAAGCACTGGACCGATGCGATGAAGGTCGAATACGCGATCATCGCGATTCCGTCGGCGTCGGTCGAAACCCAGCGTCGCGTCGCGACGCTGTGCGTGCGCGCCGGCGTCAAGGCGATGGTGCTGCCTTCGCTGACCGCACTGATGCCGGGGCAGGGCTTCCTGTCGCAGGTGCGGAACATCGACCTCGAGGATCTGCTCGGCCGCGATGCGGTGACGATCGACACACCGCACGTCGAGGCGCTGCTGCGCGGCCGCGTCGTGATGGTGACGGGCGCGGGCGGCTCGATCGGCTCCGAGCTGTGCCGGCAGATCCTGCGCTTCGCGCCGGCGCAGCTCGTCGCGTTCGACCTGTCCGAATACGCGATGTATCGGCTGACGGAGGAGCTGCGCGAGCGCTTCCCGGATCTTCCCGTCCTGCCGATCATCGGCGATGCGAAGGATTCGCTGCTGCTCGACCAGGTGATGTCGCGCCATGCGCCGCACATCGTGTTCCATGCGGCCGCCTACAAGCACGTGCCGCTGATGGAAGAGCACAACGCGTGGCAGGCGCTGCGCAACAACGTGCTCGGCACCTATCGCGTGGCGCGCGCGGCGATTCGCCACGACGTGCGTCATTTCGTGCTGATCTCGACCGACAAGGCCGTCAATCCGACCAACGTGATGGGCGCGAGCAAGCGCCTCGCCGAAATGGCGTGCCAGGCGTTGCAGCAGACGAGCGGGCGCACGCAGTTCGAGACGGTGCGATTCGGCAACGTGCTCGGCAGCGCGGGCAGCGTGATCCCGAAGTTCCAGCAGCAGATCGCTAAGGGGGGCCCGGTGACGGTCACGCATCCGGAAATCACGCGTTTCTTCATGACGATTCCGGAAGCGTCGCAACTCGTGCTGCAGGCGTCGAGCATGGGGCAGGGCGGCGAGATCTTCATTCTCGACATGGGCGAGCCGGTGAAGATCGTCGATCTCGCGTGCGACCTGATCCGCCTGTACGGCTTTTCGGAAGAGCAGATCCGCATCGAGTTCACCGGGCTGCGGCCGGGCGAGAAGCTGTACGAGGAACTGCTGGCGGACGATGAGGCGACGACGCGTACGCCGCACCCGAAACTGCGGATCGCGCGCGCGCGCGAAGTACCGGACAACCTGCTCGATGAATTGCTGCCGTGGTTGATGCAGCATCGCGTGTTGTCCGACGACGAAGTGCGGCGCGATCTGCGGCGCTGGGTGCCGGAATACCAGACGGCCGTTGCCCCCGTGTTGCAGAGCGTGCCGTCGGTGCGCGTCGCATCCAACGGGTGACGCGATCAGGCTGTGAGCCGCACACGTTGTGACAAAAAAAGCGCCCGGCATGGGCGCTTTTTTGTCTGGAAATCGGCGTATCGCTCAGCGGCTCTGTCGGTGCTTGCGCACTACCATCCATCTGGGCGCCCTGAACCGCACGATGCTGAGATAAAGCCAGACATAAGTGAGCGCGAACAGCACGACGAACACGAACAGATGCACCGTATGCCGCCAGAACAGCGTCGCCGGAATCACTGCGACGAGGCACAGCAGCCACAGATAAGGTGAAGTCAGCGAATTGCGTCGCGTCAGGTCGTGCGCATGCTTCGTCCCCACGGCCCACCGCATCAGCCGCTTGTACACGAGCATATGCAGGTGCACGCCGTCCGGAATCCCCGGCGACATCCCGCGAATGAACTTCTTCCGGTAGATCGAGAAGCAGGTCTCGAAGATCGGATACATGAACAGCAGCACCGGATACCACGCGGACACTTCGCGATTGCGCATCACGAGCATGATCGCGAGCTCCGCGAGCATGAAACCGATGAAATACGCGCCGCCGTCGCCGAGGAAGATCAGTCCGGCCGGGAAATTCCACAGGAAGAAGCCGAGCACGGCGCCCATCATGATGATCGACGCGGACATCACGACCGGGTCGTTGACGTGGAACGCGACGTACGCGAGCGACGCGAACATCATGAAGCTGACCATCGAGGCGAGCCCGTTGAAGCCGTCGATGATGTTGATCGCATTCGCGAGCGCCGCGACCGCGAGCACCGTGATGAACGCCGAGATGGCGACATACCCGAGCAGGAAATCGAGCGGCGGCACGCTGATGCGCTTGACCGCGATGCCCATCAGCCAGAACGCCAGCGCGGCCGCGCCCATCGTGCAGAGCAGCCGTGCGCGCGGCGACACGCGCTTGGTCAGGTCCTCGACGAGGCCGGACAGGAACGCCGGCAACCCGCAGGCAGCGATCCCGAGAATGCTGCCGGCGATCGTCGGATAGCGCCGCGATACGAGCAGCGCCGCCACGACGACTCCGGCGAGGATCCCGATGCCCCCCACTCGCGGCACCGGCCGCACGTGGAATTTCTGCACGCCGGCCAGGTCGCTGTCGATCGAGAATTTCTCGTGAAGGTGCGCGTAGCGCACGATGAACAGCGTGACGAGCAAGGAGACGATGAAGCCGGACGCGAAGCTGAGCATGGGATCGCTCGAAAAATGGACAGCGGATTATACAAAACCGCGCGGGTTCCCCTCCTGCCATCGCCAGTGGTCGGCACACATTTCCTCGATGCCGAGCGTCGCACGCCAGCCGATGATGTCGGCGGCGGCCTGCGGGTTCGCATAGCACTCGGCGATGTCGCCCGGGCGGCGCGCGACGAGTTCGTACGGCACCGGGCGGCCTGACGCCTTCTCGAACGCACGCACGACTTCCAGCACGCTATAGCCCTGGCCGGTGCCGAGGTTCACGACGAAGCTCGCGTCGCGCTTGGCGAGCGCGTCGAGCGCGGCGATGTGCCCCTTCGCGAGATCGACGACGTGGATGTAGTCGCGCACGCCGGTGCCGTCCGGCGTCGGGTAGTCGGAGCCGAACACGCGCAGCTTCTCCAGCTTGCCGACCGCGACCTGCGCGACGTAGGGCATCAGGTTGTTCGGAATGCCGGCCGGATCCTCGCCGATCAGCCCGCTCGCATGCGCGCCGACGGGATTGAAGTAGCGCAGCGTCGCGATGCGCCACGACGGGTCCGAGACTTCGAGATCGCGCAGGATCTGCTCGGCGATCAGCTTCGACTGGCCGTACGGGTTGGTTGCGGACAGCGGGAACGATTCGTCGATCGGCGAGCGCTCGGGCACGCCGTACACGGTCGCGGACGAGCTGAACACGAACTGCCTGACGTTGCGCTCGCGCATGACCTTGAGCACGGCGAGCAGGCCGCCGATGTTGTTCTGGTAGTACTCGAGCGGCTTCGCGACCGATTCGCCGACGGCCTTGAGCGCCGCGAAGTGAATCGTGCCGGTGATCGGGTGCGCGTCGAACACCTTCGCGAGCGCGGCTTCGTCGCACACGTCCACCTGGTGGAACGCGGGCGTCTTGCCCGTGATCTGCTCGATCCGGCGCACGGACTCGGCCTTGCTGTTGACGAGGTTGTCGACGATCACGACGTCGTAGCCGTTGTCGAGCAGTTCGACGGCCGTGTGCGAGCCGATATAGCCGGCGCCGCCGGTGACGAGGATGGTGCCTTTAGCGGTCATTGCTGATGCGCTCCTTCAGAGTGTGAATCCTGTCAACGAATGGATGGTCTCCCTGTAACGTTCGACGACCTGCTGTTCGTCGAATTCCGCCGCGACCTTGTGCCGGCCGCGTGCGCCCATCGCCGCACGGCCTTGCGGTCCGAGCGCGATCATGCGATTCAGTTGCTCCGCGAGGCTCGCGCTGTCGCGCGCGCGGCACAGGAAGCCCGTTTCGCCGTCGGCGACGACGTCGCGGCAGCCCGGCACGTCGGTCGCGACGATCGGCCGCCCCATTGCCGATGCCTCCATCAGCGTGCGCGGCACGCCTTCGCGGTACGACGGCAGCACGACGCAATCGGCCGCCGCGATGTGCGGGCGCACGTCGTGCGCTTCGCCGAGATACTCGACGATGCCTTCGCCGACCCACGCGTCGACATCCGCGCGACCGATCGCGCTCGGATTGTCGACGCCGAGCGGCCCGAGCAGCTGGAAGCGCGCGTTCGGGACGCGCTCGCGCACGCGGCGCGCGGCCTCCACGTATTCGCGCACGCCCTTGTCCCACAGCAGCCGGCCGATCAGGATGAAGACGGGCGCGTCGCCGGCGGGCAGCGGCACGGGCGCGAACTGGTCGAGATCGACGCCTTCGCCGTGCAGCAGCCGCGCGCGCTCGGGATGCGCGAGCAGCCGTTCGTCGGCGAAGGTCGCGAGATCGTCGCGGTTCAGGAACCAGACTTCGCGCGGGAAGCGGAACGCGAACCGGTACAGGCGTTTCGCGACGCTCGCCGCGCGGCTCTTCTGGATGAATACGTAACCGAGCCCCGTCGTCACCGCGATCGACGGCACGCGCGCGAGCCACGCGGCCACCGAGCCGTAGATGTTCGGCTTGATCGTGTAATGGAACACGAGATCGGGCCGCAGCGCGCGGTAGTGGCGCACCAGCGCGGCGAGCGTGCCGAGATCCTCGCGCGGGCTCGTGCCTTTCGACGCGACCGCGAGCGCCACGTAGCGGCAGCCCATCTGTTCGAGCAGCGGCACCGTGCGGTCGTGCGGCGCGATCACGACGACCTCGGCGCCGCGCGCGACGAGCGCACGGATCAGCCCGTGGCGGTACGTGTAGATCGCCCAGGCCGTGTTGCAGACGAGCGCGATGCGCAGCGGGGAGGTGGCGGACATGAAAAAAAGAAAAAATAAAGCGTCGAAATTGCCGAACGGGCCGGATACGCGTCAGGCGGACGGCCGCGCGGCGAACAGCGTCTGCTTGATCCGCTGCAGCGTACGGTACGGCGTCACGAAATGCAGCAGGTTCTTGGCGAGGCCGGCCCAGTCGTACGGGTTCAGCACGTTGAAGTGGCGCAGCAGCAGCGTGAGCGTCGACACCAGCTGGCGCCGGCGTTTGGTCGCACTGATCCCGCCCTCGTTAAGCTCGTAATACAGGCCGAGTTCCGGCAGGTTCGCGCAATCGTAGCGTTGCATTAACCGTAAAAAAAGATCGAGATCCTCGGCTGCGCGGTACTTCGCGCGATAGTTGCCCACTTCGCGCACGGCGTCGATGCGCAACATGACCGACGGATGCACGAGCGGCGAGCGCAGGAAGCGCGTGCGGCGCAGCGTGCGCGGATCGGTGGGCGGCGTCAGCATGAAGCGCGGCTCGCCGGCGCGCGACACGACCTGCGTCCACATGCCGACGCAGGCCACGCGCGGGTGGGCGCCGAGATAGGCGCGCTCTTTCGCGAGGCGCTGCGGCGCGGCGAGATCGCCCGCGTCGATGCGGGCCGCGTAGCGGAAACCGCGCGCCGCGAGCGCATCGATGCCGGCCGCCAGTGCGCGTTCGATGCCGCCGTTGCGCGGCATGCGCAGCACGTCGGTCGACAGGCCCGGCAAGTCGGGCGCGACGATCGGCGGCGTGCTGCCGTCGTCGACGATCAGCACGTGCACGGGCGCATCCTCGCGAAACGACGCGAGGGTGCGGACGACGTCGTCGTGCCCGTTGTAGGCCGGCATCAGTACGGCCACGTCGTCGAGCGGGGGCGGGCAATCGGGGGACGTCATGTTCGCAGCTTGAAACGGATGTAATAAAAGTTGACGGCAGCGGCGGCCAGGTAGCCGGCCGCCAGCCCGACGAGCGCGCCGTACAGGCCGAGCCGCGGGATCGCGAACAGGTTGACGAGCGCGGCGATCGCCAGCGCGAGCAGCCATTTCGTCAGCAACACGAATTTTGCTTGATATTTGAGCACGATAAGATTGCCTATCGCCTCGATGCCGGCCGGCACGGACAGCCAGACGGCCCAGCGGAAGATGTCGACCGACGCCTCGTAGCCGCGGCCGAACACCTTGCCGACGATCAGCGGGGCGGCCGCGTCGAGCACGAGCGCGCCGGCCGTCATCAGGCCGGCCGTCATCGCGATCAGCCGGACGATGTTGCGGCGCAGCCGGGCGACGTCCTGCACGCGGTAGACGAAGGCGGGCGCGATCGTCTGCGCGAGCATCAGCGCGAGCGTGATCCAGTTCTCGTTGAGCTGCTGCGCGGCCGAATAGCGGCCGAGGTCGGCGAACGATACGTGGCGCTCGAGCATCAGGCGGTCGAGCTTCAGGAACAGGTACATGCAGATGAGGCCGAGCCAGAACACGGTGCCGGCCGTCGCAAAGTGCCGGAACAGCGGGGTATCGAACGTCCAGCCGAGCGTACCGCCGTTACGGTGACGGTAGTACAGCAGCAGCGCGAAGCCGATCGCGGCGGCTTCCAGTGCCCACAGCCACGCGAAGCGGGCGGGCCCGGCGGCCGCGCGCACCAGCAGCCAGACGAGCAGCGCCTTGGCGAGCGCGGTGACCATGCTGGTGACGAGCTGCGGCTTGCTGTAGGTCATGCTCTGCAGCCACGCGTTGATCACGCCGACGAACGGCTCGCGGAACACCATCGTGACCGCCAGGCCGGCGAGCATCGCGCCGACCAGCGGGTCGAAGGCGCCCGCGGCGATCGCGATCCAGGTCGCGACGAGCGCGGCCGCCGACACGGCGATGCGCAGCACGAACGCGCTGCCGAGCACCGCACCGAGCTGGGCCGGCGGGCGCTGGACGATGGTCGGGACGAGGATTTCCGCGCCGCACACCCAGGTGAGCGGCGCCAGTACCAGGAGAAGCGTATTCGCATACTGCCATTTGCCGAACACATCTGGCCCGAAATAACGGGCCAGCAGGCCGCTGATCGCGATCGCGACGCCGATCTGCGTGAGCCGTTCGAGCCCGAGCCAGACGAGGTTCGCGACGGCCTTCGCGACGTCCGGGTTGCCGAAGCGCTTCAGCATGCGCGGCAGCGGCGGTGCGCGCGGCGGGCGGCCGGAAACGGCGGGTGGGCGGCGGCGGGACGGCTAGGCATTAAAATGGGCGACATGCGCGTCATCAAAACCCGCGATTATAAGTGGGATCGCGGCTGCTCCAGCCGTTGCTCGCCGTGTCGTGCCGGCAGGCACGTATCATGTGCGGGACCCGCGAACGGCGGCCGCGCAAGCCAGACAATTTTCCATGCACGCAACCGAGAGAAGAGAATCGATGATTTCCCAATCCATCTTCAAGGCATATGACATTCGTGGCGTGGTCGGCAAGACGCTCGACGTCGACACCGCGCGCGGCATCGGCCGGGCATTCGGCAGCGAAGTGCGTGCGCAGGGCGGCGATGCGGTCGTCGTCGCGCGCGACGGCCGCCTGTCCGGGCCGGAGCTGGTCGGCGCGCTGGCCGACGGCCTGCGTGCGGCCGGGGTCGACGTCGTGGACGTCGGCATGGTGCCGACGCCGGTCGGTTATTTCGCGGCGAACGTGCCGCTGGCGCTGAAGGGCGGCGAGCGCCGCGTCGATTCGTGCATCGTCGTCACGGGCAGCCACAACCCGCCCGACTACAACGGCTTCAAGATGGTGCTGCGCGGCGCCGCGATTTACGGCGAGCAGATCCAGGCGCTGTACCGCCGTATCGTCGACGAACGGTTCGAGACGGGCAGCGGCACGTATGAAGCGATCGACGTCGCGGACCAATACATCGCACGCATCGTCGGCGACGTGAAGCTCGCGCGGCCGCTGAAGCTCGTGGTCGACGCCGGCAACGGCGTCGCGGGCCCGCTCGCGACGCGCCTCTTTAAGGCGCTCGGCTGCGAGCTCGTCGAGCGCTTCACCGACATCGACGGCACGTTCCCGAACCACCACCCCGATCCCGCCCACCCGGAGAACCTGCAGGACGTGATCCAGGCGCTGAAGGACACCGATGCGGAGCTCGGCTTCGCGTTCGACGGCGATGGCGACCGCCTGGGCGTCGTCACGAAGGACGGCCAGATCATCTATCCGGACCGCCAACTGATGCTGTTCGCGGAAGAAGTGCTGTCGCGCAACCCGGGCGCCCAGATCATCTACGACGTGAAGTGCACGCGCCACCTCGCGCAGTGGGTGAAGTCGAAGGGCGGCGAGCCGCTGATGTGGAAGACGGGCCACTCGCTCGTGAAGGCGAAGCTGCGCGAGACCGGTGCGCCGCTCGCCGGCGAAATGAGCGGCCACGTGTTCTTCAAGGATCGCTGGTACGGCTTCGACGACGGCCTGTACACCGGCGCGCGCCTGCTCGAGATCCTCGCGAAGACGGCCGATCCGAGCGCGTTGCTCAACAGCCTGCCGGACGCGATGAGCACGCCCGAACTGCAGCTCTGGCTCGACGAGGGCGAGAATTTCCGCCTGATCGACAAGCTGCAGAAAGAGGCGAAGTTCGACGGCGCCGAAGAAGTCGTGACGATCGACGGCCTGCGCGTCGAGTATCCGGACGGCTTCGGTCTCGCGCGTTCGTCGAACACGACGCCGGTCGTCGTGATGCGTTTCGAGGCGGAGACGCAGGAAGGGCTCAAGCGCATCCAGGAAGACTTCCGCCGCGTGCTGACGGCCGCGAAGCCGGACGTCAAGCTGCCGTTCTGAGCGCCGGCGGCCGGCGGGCCGCCCGTACGACGGCCGTTCGTCGGCCGTGCATATCCCGAAAAGCGGCGCGCGCCCCGGGCGCGCGGCCGCTTTTTGTCTATCCGGCCCTTCGGCCGGGATAAAATCCCCCCTTTATGTCCGTCGCCGGCTGCCAGCCGGCGTTTTTTCAGCGTGCAAAAGATCCTGATCGTGCGCGTGTCGTCGCTGGGCGACGTCGTGCACAACATGCCGGTGATCGCCGATATCCGGCGCCGTCACCCCGATGCGCAGATCGACTGGCTCGTCGAGGAAAGCTTCGTCGACCTCGTGCGGCTCGTCGACGGCGTGCGCAACGTGCTGCCGTTCTCGCTGCGCCGCTGGCGCAAGAAGCCGTTCTCGGGCGCGACGTGGCGCGAGATCCGCGCATTCCGTCGGCGCCTCGCGGCCGAGCAGTACGACCTCGTGATCGACTGCCAGGGCCTCATCAAGACGGCGTGGGTCGCGAGTTGGGCGCGCGGCCCGCTCGTCGGGCTCGGCAACCGCACCGACGGCGCCGGCTACGAATGGCCGGTGCGTTTCTTCTACCGCAAGCGCGTGCCGATCGCGCCGCGCACGCACGTCGTCGAGCGCTCGCGCCAGCTCGT
The DNA here is from genome assembly GCF_001534535.1 of Burkholderia sp. MSMB1459WGS. NCBI lineage: Bacteria > Pseudomonadati > Pseudomonadota > Betaproteobacteria > Burkholderiales > Burkholderiaceae > Burkholderia > Burkholderia sp. MSMB1459WGS. The sequence continues at coordinate 8,562 of NZ_LPMU01000021.1, read as the reverse complement.
CGCGGCCGCGCTGGACGACCCGGCGCCGACCCCGGCCGATCCGGTCGAATTCGGCCTCGACACGCGCGCGGCGGCGCTCGCGGTGGCCGCGCTCGGCCTGAACCTGCCGGTGCCGTACGTCGTGTTCGTCCATGCGACGTCGCGCGCCGACAAGCAGTGGCCGGACGCCGCATGGATCGAGCTCGGCCAGGCGCTCGTGCGGCGCGGTGCGTCGCTCGTGCTGCCGTGGGGCAACGACGCGGAGCGGGCGACCAGCGAGCGGCTCGCGAAGGAGTTCGGCGCGGCGGCGATCGTGCCGCCGAAGCTGTCGCTGCCGGCCGTGGTCGGGCTGATCGACGGTGCGGCCGCGACGGTCGGGGTTGATACAGGTCTGGTTCACATCGCGGCCGCGCTGAAGCGTCCGACGATCGAACTGTACAATTTCGCGACGGCCTGGCGGACCGGCGGCTACTGGTCGCCGAACGTCGTCAATCTCGGCACGGCGGGGCAGCCCCCGTCGATCGCGCAGGTGAAGTCGGCGCTCGCGGGCTTCGGTCTCCTGTAACGCTGTCCACACGCGAACCGATCATGAGCGAATCCCAGATCATCGAAGTCCCGTCCGCCGACTGGAGCGGACACAACCTGTCGGCGCCGCGCGAGCAGTTGCTGGCCGCGGTCGAGGAAGGCAAGGTGCTGTATTTCCCGCACCTGCGCTTCGCGATCGAAGGCGGCGAGGAAGCGCTGCTCGATCCGGCGCTCGCCGATCCGAAACGCAAGAACATCAGCCTCGCGCCGAACGGCGGCGCGCTCGCCGGCGTGCTCGGCGACAGCGTCACGCAATCGGCCGTGCGCGCGCTCGTCGCGCGCTTCCAGCAGCAGGCCGGCACGCTCGTCGACGGCCTCTTTCCCGAATACCGCGGCAAGTTGCGCGTCGCGCCGACGAGCTTGCGGCTGATGCAGGTCGAGACGCGCCAGACGTCGTGGCGCAAGGACGACAGCCGGCTGCACGTCGATGCGTTCCCGTCGCGGCCGAACTACGGCGAGCGCATCCTGCGCGTGTTCACGAACGTGAATCCGGCCGGCGTGCCGCGCGTGTGGCGTGTCGGCGAGCCGTTCGAGGACGTCGCGAAGCGTTTCCTGCCGAAGATCCGGCCGCAGTTCCCGGGCTCGGCCTGGCTGCTGAACCTGCTGCACGTGACGAAATCGCCGCGCAGCGCGTACGACCACCTGATGCTGAACCTGCACGACGGGATGAAGGCCGATCTCGACTACCAGAAGACTTGCCCGCAGCAAACGATGCCGTTTCCGCCGGGCAGCGTGTGGATATGTTTCTCGGATCAGACTTCGCACGCTGTGATGTCCGGCCAGTTCATGCTCGAGCAGACCTTCTTCCTGCCGGTCGATGCGATGGTCCGCCGCGAATGCGCGCCGCTCGGCATTCTCGAACGCCTGACGGGCAGGGCGCTGGTTTGAGCGCGCACCTGTTTCGACGCCATACCCGGGCGGCCGCATGCTGAGGGCGATCTATCGCACGCTGTGGTGGCTCGTCGCGCCGGCCGCGGTCATCCGGCTCTATGTGCGCTCGCGCAAGGAGCGCGGCTATCGCGAGCATATCGGCGAGCGCTTCGGTCACGTCGCGGGCCGCTCGCGCGACGACCGCGCGCCGCTGATCTGGGTGCATGCGGTGTCGGTCGGCGAGACGCGCGCGGCGCAGCCGTTGATCGATGCGCTGCTGCGTGCGCGTCCCGATGCACGCATCCTGCTCACGCACATGACGCCGAGCGGTCGCGCGACCGGCGAACAGATCTTCGGCGACCGGGTGTTGCGCTGCTACCTGCCGTACGACATGCCGGGCGCGGTGCGGCGCTTCCTGCACGCATGGCGGCCGACGCTCGGCCTCGTGATGGAAACCGAGGTGTGGCCGACGCTGATCGACGAGTGCCGCCGCGCGGACGTGCCGCTCGTGCTGACCAATGCGCGGATGTCCGCGCGTTCGTTCCGGCGCGCGGCGAAGTTCGGCGCGGCGACGCGCGACGTGTTCGGCGGCTTCTCGCGCGTGCTCGCGCAGAGTCCGGCCGATGCCGAGCGGCTGACGTCGCTCGGCGCACGCAACGTGACCGTGCTCGGCAACCTGAAGTTCGACATGACGACGCCGCCGGAACTCGCGGCGCGCGGCCATGCATGGCGCGATGCGATCGGTGCGCGGCCGGTGTGGGTCGCCGCCAGCACGCGCGAGAACGAAGAAGCGCTGGTGCTGCAGGCGTTCGCGGAAATGCGCACGCCCGGCGCGCTGCTGGTGCTCGTGCCGCGTCATCCGCAGCGCTTCGCCGAAGTCGAGGCGCTCGTCGCGCGCAGCGGGTTCAAGTGCGTGCGGCGCTCCGTCTGGGCCGCCGATGCGGCCGCGCTCGCGGCGGGCCGTCCGGCCGCCGAACCGCTGCCGGACGACGTGACGGTGCTGCTCGGCGATTCGATGGGCGAGCTCGGCGCGTACTACGCGGCGGCCGACATCGCGTTCATCGGCGGCAGCCTGCTGCCGCTCGGCGGGCAGAACCTGATTGAGGCATGCGCGGTCGGCGTGCCGGTGCTGATCGGGCCGCACGTGTTCAACTTCACGCAGGCGACCGCCGATGCGGTCGCGGCAGGCGCCGCGATGCAGGTCGAGGATCCGCTCGATCTCGCGCACGTGCTCGACGCGCTGTTCGCCGACAAGGCGCGGCGCATCGCGATGGGCGCGGCCGGCGCGGCCTTCGCGTCGCGTCACCGCGGCGCGACCGCGCGCACGGTCGACGTGCTCGCCGCACTGCTGCCGCCCGCCGAAGCCGGCGTGCGTGCGTTGCCGGACGCCGTCGACGACGACGCATGACGGGACGGGCGGCGCGCTGCCGCCCGGACACGCGCGGCGGCGTCGCCGCGCGCCGCCGCGCGGCTCACACCGTCAGCAAGCCCTTCTTCTCGATGAATGCGATCACGTCCGCGACGCCGTCGAGCGCCTTCAGGTTCGTCATCACGTAAGGCCGCTCGCCGCGCATCTTCTTCGTGTCGGACGCCATCACGTCGAGGTTCGCGCCGACCAGCGGCGCGAGGTCGGTCTTGTTGATCACGAGCAGGTCGGACTTCGTGATGCCGGGGCCGCCCTTGCGCGGAATCTTCTCGCCGCCGGCGACGTCGATCACGTAGATCGTCAGGTCCGACAGCTCGGGGCTGAAGGTTGCCGCGAGATTGTCGCCGCCCGACTCGATGAACACGATGTCCGCATCGGGAAAGCGCGCGAGCATCCGGTCGACGGCTTCGAGATTGATCGACGCATCTTCACGGATCGCCGTGTGCGGGCAGCCGCCCGTCTCGACACCCATGATGCGTTCCTCGGGCAGCGCGCCCGCGACCGTCAGCAGCCGCTGGTCTTCCTTCGTGTAGATGTCGTTCGTGATCGCGACGAGGTCGTAGCGCTCGCGCATCGCCTTGCACAGCATTTCGAGCAGCGTGGTTTTGCCGGAGCCGACGGGGCCGCCGATGCCGACGCGCAGCGGCGGCAGTTTCTTCGTGCGGCGAGCGGAGGAGGGAGCAGGTGCGTTCATGGTCGGGCGATGAGGTTCAGGAGCGGAACAACCGCGAATACTGGGTTTCGTGCCGCGCGGACAGGATGCCGAGCTGCGGCGCGAACGTGTTGACGGCGTCGGGCGGCGTCGCGAGCGCGCGGCGCACGGCCGCGTCGATCGCGCCGCGTAGCGCGACGATGATGCGCTGGCCGGCGAGCTGGCCGAGCGGCACCGCTTTCAGCGCGGCCGACGTCTGGTTCTCGACCCAGCCGAACGCGTACGCGGCGAGCGTTGCATCGGCGCCGGCATCGTGCGCGGCGGCCGCGTAGGCGAATGCGGTCGGCAGCGCGATCGGCGTGAACGATGCGAGCGTCGCGCGGCGCGCGGCATCGCCCCATTCGAGCGACGCGCACAGTTGCGCGAGCGACCAGCCCATCTGTTCGGTCTCGCGGCGCAGTTCGGCCGACTCGCGGCTTGCGACGAACCATGCGTTCTCGCGGGCCAGCGCGTCCGCGTCATGTGCGTGCCAGCGCGCGAGCTGGTGCGCGAGGAATGGCAACTCGCCGTGCGCGAGCACGTCGGTCAGGCCGCTCGCGATCCAGTCGCGCGCGGTGTCGGCGTCGCGGATCAGGTTCGCGTCGAGCGCGGCTTCGAAGCCCTGCGAGTAGCTGAACGCGCCGATCGGCAATGCGGGCGACGCGAGATGCAGCAGCGCGACGAGCTCAGTGGTGGTCATGACCGTGGTGGCCGTGCGCGCAGCCCGGACCATGCTGATGATCGTGATCGTGATCGTGATCGTGATCGTGATCGTGCGAGTGCGAGTGCGAGTGCGAGTGGCCGTGGTGTTCGCCGAACACCTGCTGTGCGAGCGCGTAATCCTCGGCGAATGTCGCGTCGTGCCCGTGCTTGTGGCCGCCGCCGTACGCGCCGGCTTCCGGCTGGAACGGTGCGCTCGTTTCGTCGACCTGCGTGCCGAGCCGGCGCAGCATGTCCGCGAGCACCGGATCGGCTTCGAGCTTCAGATAACCGTCGCCGATCTCGACCGGCGTGTGGCGGTTACCGAGATGGTACGCGGCGCGCATCAGCGTGAGCGGGTCGGTCGCGCGCACGAGCAGCACGGTTTCGGGCGCCGCGGCGATGCGCACGAGCGCGCCGTCGTCGGCGACGAGCACGTCGCCGTCGCGCAGCACGGTGCCGCGCGGCAGCAGGACCGCGACGTCCTCGCCGGTGTCGAGCGTCGCCGCGAGGCGGCTCTTGCAGCGGGCGTCATAGGCGAGCGTGAGCGTCGACGCGCGCGCGACGAGCGACGCGGCGAGTTTCACGTTCGGGGCAATGCGTTTGTCGAGGGTGCGCATGGAACGAAAAACAGGAAATCAGAACAGGAAGTAGCGCTGCGCCATCGGCAGCACCGTTGCCGGTTCGCAGGTGAGCAACTGACCGTCGGCGATCACGTCGTAGGTTTCGGGATCGACGCTGATCGACGGCCGCCACGCGTTGTGGATCATGTCGGCCTTCGTCACGTTGCGGCAGTTGCGCACCGGCACGACATGCTTCGCGAGCCCGTAGCGTTCGGCGATGCCCGCGTCGGCTGCCATCTGCGACACGAACGTCAGCGACGTGCGCGCGAGCGCGCCGCCGCGCGTCGCGAACATCTCGCGGTAGTGCACCGGCTGCGGCGTCGGGATCGACGCGTTCGGGTCGCCCATCTGCGCCATCGCGATCATCCCGCCTTTCAGGATCATCGACGGCTTGATCCCGAAGAACGCCGACTCCCACAGCACGAGGTCGGCCCACTTGCCCGGTTCGATCGAACCGACTTCATGCGCGATACCGTGCGTGATCGCCGGGTTGATCGTGTATTTCGCGACGTAGCGCTTCGCGCGGAAGTTGTCGTTGCGCGCATTGTCTTCCGCCAGCGCGCCGCGTTGCACCTTCATCTTGTGCGCGGTCTGCCACGTGCGGATGATCACTTCGCCGACGCGGCCCATCGCTTGCGAGTCGGACGACAGCATCGACAGCGCGCCGAGATCGTGCAGGATGTCCTCGGCCGCGATCGTCTCGCGGCGGATCCGCGACTCCGCGAACGCGAGATCCTCGGCGATCGACGGATCGAGGTGATGGCACACCATCAGCATGTCGAGGTGCTCGTCGAGCGTGTTGATCGTGTACGGGCGCGTCGGATTGGTCGACGACGGCAGCACGTTCGCCTCGCCGCACACCTTGAGGATGTCGGGCGCGTGGCCGCCGCCCGCGCCTTCGGTGTGGTACGTGTGGATCGTGCGGCCCTTGAACGCGGCGACCGTCGATTCGACGAAGCCGCCTTCGTTCAGCGTGTCGGTGTGGATCGCGACCTGCGTGTCGGTGTCGTCGGCAACCGACAGGCAGTTGTCGATCGCGGCGGGCGTCGTTCCCCAGTCTTCGTGCAGCTTCAGCCCGATCGCACCGGCCGCGATCTGCTCGACGAGCGGCTGCGGCAGGCTCGCATTGCCCTTGCCGAGAAAGCCGAGATTGATCGGCCAGCCGTCGGCGGCCTGCAGCATCCGCTCCATGTGCCACGGGCCCGGCGTGCAGGTCGTCGCGTTGGTGCCGGTGGCCGGCCCCGTGCCGCCGCCGAGCATCGTCGTGACGCCCGACGCGAGCGCCTCGTCGATCTGCTGCGGGCTGATGAAGTGGATGTGCGTGTCGATGCCGCCGGCGGTGACGATCAGCCCTTCGCCGGCGATCACTTCGGTCGCGGCTCCGATCGCGATCGTCACGCCGGGCTGGATGTCCGGATTGCCGGCCTTGCCGATCGCGGCGATGCGGCCGTGCTTGATCGCGATGTCGGCCTTCACGATGCCCCAGTGATCGAGGATCACCGCGTTCGTGATGATCGTGTCGGGCACGTCGGCGGCCACGCGCTGCGACTGGCCCATCCCGTCGCGGATCACTTTCCCGCCGCCGAATTTCACTTCCTCGCCGTACGTGGTGAAGTCGCGTTCGATCTCGATCAGCAGTTCGGTATCGGCGAGCCGCACGCGGTCGCCCGTCGTCGGCCCGAACATTTCCGCGTACGCGCGGCGGCTCAAGCGTAATGTCATGTGCTGTTCCTGAAGAGCGGGGCGCGGCTTACAGCGGCCCCATCACCTTGCCCTGAAAACCGTAGACGGCGCGATCGCCGGCCAGTTCGACCAGCTCGACGGTGCGGGTCTGACCGGGCTCGAAGCGTACCGCGGTGCCGGCCGCGATGTTGAGCCGGAAGCCGCGCGCGGCCGCGCGATCGAACGACAGCGCGTCGTTGACTTCGAAGAAGTGGTAGTGCGAGCCGACCTGCACCGGGCGGTCGCCGGTGTTCGCGACGACGAGCGACAGCGTCGCGCGGCCCGCGTTGAGTTCGTGCTCGCCGTCGTCGGTGAGGATTTCGCCGGGAATCATGCGCGGGGCCTCGGTCACGGAATCGGGTGGTGGACGGTGACGAGCTTGGTGCCGTCGGGGAAGGTCGCTTCGACCTGGATGTCGGGAATCATTTCCGGCACACCGTCCATCACGTCGTCGCGCGTGAGCAGCGTCGTGCCGTAGTGCATCACTTCGGCGACCGTCTTGCCGTCGCGCGCGGCTTCCATCAGCGCGGCGGTGATGAACGCGACCGCCTCCGGATAGTTGAGCTTCAGGCCGCGCGCGCGGCGGCGTTCGGCGAGCAGCGCCGCCGTGAAGATCAGCAGCTTGTCCTTTTCGCGGGGAGTCAGTTTCATGAAGGCAGTCGTTCAGGAAAACGTAATTTTTATCGGTGCGCGGCGGTGCGGGCAGCGCGCGGCTCATCGTAGCACCGCGCCGTTTTACGTGCGTCGTGTATCGGTTATGTAAGCAGCAAGGCCCGTGCCATGCCGACGAAATGTGCGGATGTGCGCGTTCGTGGTGCGCGATGCATCGAATGCGGGCGGCATCGGCGGCGGTGCTGCGCCGAAACGGTGCGTGCCGCGTTCGGTACGTTCAGGTTTGCCAGAGACGCAGTGGCCGTGCATCGACGCCGTGCACAATCGGACGCAGATAAAGCCAGCAGTCGGTGAAGTGACGTTGCAGCGCTTCCATCGACGTCGACAGCGCACGCACCAGCACGACGCCCGGCGTCACGCAGGTTGCGCCCGCGCTCAGCGTATCGTCGAACGGCATCCGCGCGGCGAGCGCTTCGGCCAGCGCCGCATCGCACGCGGGCCCGGCTGCCCACAGCGTGCCGTACACGGGAAAGCCTGCGAGGCCCTGCAGTGCACCGCGCAACGGATCGTGCGCGTCGAGCAGTGCGCGCTCGGTCCACAGCGGCCGGCCCTCGGCATCGACGAGTGCCGAGCGCGACGCGATGCGGCCCGCCGACCAGGTTTCGCCGGCCGCCTGTCGGCCGAGCTGCGTCGCGTCCCAGCCGATCGCGCTCGCGCCGGCGCCCAGTGCCACCGTGAAGTCGAGCGAGGCATGCGCGGCGTCGAAGAACAGGTTGTTCTGCGGTAGCCAGTCGAGCTTCGCGTGCGCGCCGACCGTGATGCCGATGCGCTGCGTCGCGTCGAGGCCGTTCGACTTGTACCATTTGGTCGCACCGGGCGTCGTCAGCGCGGCATGCGTGCCGTCGCCGAGCGCGATGTCGATGTCGAGCCGGTCACCGCCGGCGACGCCACCCGGCGGGTGAACGATCACCGCGTGGCAGATCGCGTCGCCTTCCGGATACAGCGGCCGCTGCACGCGCAGCGGGCCATCGTGCAGCCGGTGAACGAGCGTCGTGCGCGCTCCGTGCCGTTCGAAGCCGAGTTCGAGGCGGCCATGCCAGGACTTGGCGACGGCGGGGCGGGACAGCGGGGCGTGGGAGTCGGGGGCGGACATCGGCAGGAAGCTGGGGACGGGCGCGGGAAACGAGGATGCTAACGCAACAATATACGCGTGAGCAGAGGCGTTGCCGAGCGGGCGGGGGCTTCGGGAATGTACGGCCGTATGCATAATCGCCGGATGCCGGATGCCGGATGCCGGATGCCGGATGCCGGATGCCGGATGCCGGATGCCGGATGCCGGATGCCGGATGCCGGAT
>NZ_LPMU01000020.1:0-87877 GCF_001534535.1 Burkholderia sp. MSMB1459WGS | reverse complement strand
CGAACAGGACCGTGAAACGACTCTACGCCGATGATAGTGCGGATTCCCGTGTGAAAGTAGGTAATCGTCAGGCTCCCCTCAAGACAGAAACCCCCGCCCGATCAGGCGGGGGTTTTTGCATTTGTGCGGCGGAAATCACTACCGCATCAATCGCAACATCAAATCCCCTCAATCGCCCCTATCTCCAGCGATTCAATCGATTATTGATCGCATCTTCGATCAAGATCGCAACTTGCCCTCCGCTAGTCGTACCGTCCGTCTTCGGATCGTCCGGCCAATACTGCCCGTCCGGCCACGGTGTTGTGATGGTCGGCGATAGGCGATGTTGATCAACGATAATCAGTAAATGCTGCTTTCTGACGAAAAAAATCCCACTTTGTCTGGCCGCTCTTCGATGCACCGCGTCCCGGGCATCACGCAGCGAACGCAGCGCAAAATCGTCACAAGAAATCTATGCGCATAAAGTTCGTTCACGGGACATGCTCGGCAGAGCGAGGAGCCACTCCTTCGGGGTAATATCGCCGTTCGTCCCGATCTCACGGTGCTTGTCTGCATCCGCCGGCGGTCGGCGTCTTCTTTTGCATTCCGTCTCCTGCATCGTTCATGACTGACAGCCCCGTCCAAAGTGGTCGGACGACCGACTTCTTGCCATATCTCGTCGCCGCGACGTTCTTCATGGAGTATCTCGACACGACCGTGATCGCGACCGCGCTGCCGCAAATGGCCAGCTCGTTCGGCGTTGGGCCGAACGCACTGAGCCTCGGGATGACGGCTTACATGTTGGCGCTGGCGGTGTTCATTCCGATCAGCGGTTGGATCGCGGATCGCTATGGCTCGCGGACGGTCTTCGCGAGCGCGATTGTCGTCTTTACCGGCGCGTCGGTGCTGTGCGGGCTATCCGAAGGCGTGATGTCGTTCACGGCTGCCCGGCTGCTACAGGGCGTCGGCGGGGCGATGATGGTGCCGGTCGGGCGAATGATCGTCGTGCGGAGTACCGAGAAGGCGAGGCTGATGCGTGCGATCGCGACGATCACGTGGCCGGGCATCGTCGCGCCCGTCGTCGGGCCGCCGGTCGGTGGCTTCATCACGACCTATGCATCGTGGCGATGGATCTTCCTGTTGAACGTCCCGTTCGGCGTTGCTGCGCTCGTTTGTACCTGGTTGATCGTTCGGAACACGCGGGCCGACGAGCAACGGCCGCTCGACTGGGTCGGTTTCGTGTTGGCTGGCGGCGCATTGACCTGCCTGCTGATCGGCACCGAAGCAGCCGGCCAGCAGGATGTCGACTTCACGCGCGCGGGCGTCCTGGTGGGGGCAAGCGTGCTGTTCGGCATCGCCGCATGGTTGCATGCGCGACGCTGCGCACATCCGCTGCTCGATTTCACGACGCTGAAAGTGCCGACGTTCTCGGTGACGGTGATCACCGGCTCGATCACGCGGATCGCGATCAACGCCGTCCCATACCTGCTGCCGCTGCTGTTCCAGATCGGCTTCGGGCTGTCGCCGTTCCAGTCGGGGCTGTTGTTGCTCGCCAGCGCGCTCGGCAATCTCGGGATGAAGGCAGGCACATCGTGGATCCTCGACCGTTACGGCTTTCGGCGCGTTGCGCTCGTCGACGTGACGATCGTCGGCATCTTCACGATCGCATGCGGCTGGCTGACCGCGTCGACATCGCTGGCGATCACGCTGTTCGTCGTATTCGTCTACGGACTCACGCGGTCGATGCAGTTCACGACGCTCGCGACGCTGGCTTATGCGGATATCCCGGCTCAGCAGACGAGCGCGGCCAGCACGCTGTGGAGCGCCGCGCAGCAGATGACGATCGGGATGGGGATCGCGTTCGGTGCATTGTCGCTGCGGCTCGCGGCATGGGGGCGCGGCGATGGGGCCGGCATGCACTACGTGCTCGACGATTTCCGCTGGGCGTTCGTTGCGGCGGGCGTGCTCGCGCTGCTGACGTTGCCGGGCTACGCCCGGCTGGCTTCCGATGCCGGCGATCGGCTGCGGGCCAACGTGGCGCGCGGATAGGCCGGACTGCAAATCGTATTGGCGGGGAGACGGGGGAGGGCGCGTATTTTTCGGCGTTCACCGGAAGCGCTGATGCGTGGCGGCCGCGTTCGCTCGACGGTCGGCGCAACCGGTCTTCCGTCACTCGGGCGAGTCGGCCTTCCGGCCGGCCATGCTTGGTCGGTTCGTGTTCCGAACGACGACGTGCGATGCAGGGACGAGCGTGAATGCGATGCGCAATGAGCGGCGCGGCAGCAGCGCAGCTGTTTCGATTCTCGCTACTGCGCGTCATGAAAGATGATGCCGACCGTGTGGCGGTGGCCGCTTCGAATCCGGCTGACGCCATGACGCAGGTTGACGCGATAGACGCCGCGGGTTCCCTGCACAGGCCGGCCGTGTACCGCGAAGATCACAGCATCACCTTGCGTCAGCGGCACCACTTCCGCACGCGACTGCATGCGTGGTCGCTGTTCCGTCAACACGAACTCCCCGCCACTGAAATCGCGGCCTGGCGCCGACAGCAGGATCGCGACCTGCAGCGGAAACACGTGGTCGCCATACAGGTCCTGGTGGAGGCAGTTGTAATCGTCGGCGCCGTATTGCAGGATCAGCGGCGTCGGTCGCGTCTGCCCCGCCGCGTGGCAGCGATCGAGGAACGTCGCATGGTCTTTCGGATAACGGACGTCGATTCCGAGCGCCTGGTTCCAGCGATTCGCGACCGGCGCGAGATGCGGATAGATCGTCGCGCGCAGTTCGGCGATGACGGCTGGCAGCGGATACGCGAAATACTTGTACTCGCCGCGGCCAAAGCCGTGCCGCGCCATCACGACACGTGAACGATAGAGCGCATCGCGCGGATAGAGCGACGCGAGTGCATCGCACTCACTCGCCGACATCAGGCCCGGTACGCGCGCGCATCCGTAGCGATCGAGTTCCGCCTCGACGCCCGGCCAGTCGAGGGTGCCGACGCGTTGTGCGATGTCCAGCGGTTCGACGGCAGGTTGCAGATCGGCAATGTTCACGGGCATACCTCGGGGTATCGGCAGTGTGGCGCCGTGCGATCGCGCACGGTCGAATTCACGAAAGTTGACGAACCCAGTCTAGCGGTGTCCGTGTGCCGGTACGCTCCAGATCTTGCGCTTTAATTCGGATGGAAAAACGTTGTAGGCACGGCATCGACACACTAAATGCAGTGACGTGACGTGACGTGACGTGACGGAGCGGAGCGGAGAGGCGGAGAGGCGGAGAGGCGGAGAGGCGGAGAGGCGGAGAGGCGGAGAGGCGGAGAGGCGGAGAGGCGGAGAAGCGACAGATCCGACCTGCCGCGGCGGATGGCCGGCTATCGCCCGCCACCCGCCGCATCGCCGATCAAGCCAGCGACCGGAACAACCAGTAAAGCCCTGCCGCCAGCGCGATCGACGCCGGCAGCGTCAGCACCCAAGCGAGGACGAGGCTGCGCACCGTGCTCCATTGCAGCCCGGAGCCGTTCGCTGCCATCGTGCCCGCGACGCCCGACGACAGCACGTGTGTCGTCGACACGGGCAGCCCATACATGTCGGCGGCGCCGATCGTCAGCATTGCGACGAGTTCGGCCGATGCACCCTGTCCGTACGTCAAATGCTGCTTGCCGATTTTTTCGCCGACGGTCACGACGATCCGCTTCCAGCCGACCATCGTGCCGAGACCCAGCGCGATCGCGACAGCGACCTTCACCCACGTCGGAATGAACTTGGTCGCGTGGTCGAGCTGCTTGCGATAGTTGTCGATCGCGAGCTTGTCGTCGGTGGCGAATGCGGGCTGGCCCGATTTCTCGATCAGGCGAATGGCTTCGGATACCAGATACATCGTGTTGCGCACGTTGTCGACGTCGCGCTGCGGCACGGCCGCCATCGAGCCCGACGCGCCGACGGCGGTCGCGAGCGACGTGGACAACTGCGCCACGGCCGGCAGCACGGCGGGCGTCAGTTCACGATGCTGCACGTAGTGTTCGACATCGGCGCGCGGATTCGAGGAAGGCGCGACGCCGTTCGTGTACTTCCCGAACGTCGCAGCCGCCTGGTTCGCGACCGCCACGAAGGTCTGCGATTCGGCGGGCGTGACGGCCTTGTTCAGTGCATACGCGGTCGGCACCGTGCCGATCAGGATCAGCATGATGAGGCCCATCCCTTTCTGTCCGTCGTTCGACCCGTGTGCGAACGACACGCCGGTGCAGGTGAGGATCAGCAGGCAACGAATCCAGAACGGCGGCGGCTGGTCCTTCGGCGGTTCCTTGTACAGCTCGGGAATCCGCACGACGGCCTTCAGCAGGAGCAGCAACAGCGACGCACACAGGAAGCCGACGATGGGCGAGAGCAGCAGCGACTTGCCGACGCCGAGCGCCTGGCCCCAGTCGACGCCGCTCGTGCCGGACGGCCCGTGCATCAACTGGTTCATCAGTCCGACGCCGATGATCGACCCGATCAGCGTATGCGAGCTCGACGACGGCAACCCGAAATACCAGGTCGCGAGGTTCCAGACGATCGCGGCGATCAGCAGCGCGAACACCATCGCGAAGCCCGAGCCGCTGCCGACCTGCAGGATCAGCTCGACCGGCAGCAACTGCAGGATGCCGAACGCGACGGCTCCGCTCGAGACCATCACGCCGAGGAAGTTCCACATGCCCGACCAGATCACTGCGACGTTCGGCGTGAGCGAGTGCGTATAGATCACGGTCGCGACCGCATTCGCGGTGTCGTGGAAGCCGTTGACGAACTCGAAGCCGAGGGCGATCAGCAGTGCTGCGCCGAGCAGCAGGTACGGGAACATCGACCCTTCGCGGACCGGCGACAGATCGTCGACCAGGTGCGTGGCGATATAGACGGCGCCAAGCACGAGCACCAGCAGGAAGACGGTATAGCCGATCTGCCGGGTGCGCGCGACGGAGGCCGAATTGTTCGGGGCGGACGAAGCAGGTTGATTCATGACGACATCTCGTAAGGGAACCTCGTTCGATCCTAGCTGCGGCTAGCAGTCAGTTTGATGACAGTCGGGATGACGAACGGTGTGTCTTACGGGATGTAAGGCGAGCGGCGGCATGCGAAGCGTCGGGGGCGCATCGTCCGCTCACATAGTGAACACGTCAGCGGCTTACGCGCCGGTGTCGCGCGGGTCATCGTCCGCCGTGGCCAAGGTCCAGCCGGCCGGTGATGCGACGAACGTCGTGCACGACAGCGGCGCGACGTCGACGCGTGTGGCCGCCCCGGTACCCATCCGCAGCACATGCGCGATGGCTGCGCGGACGATCGGCGCATGCGTGATCGCGACGACGTCGCGATCGGGCGGCAGTGCGCTCAACCATGTGCCGACGCGATGCGCGGCGGCGTCGAACGATTCGCCGCGATGCGGCGACGCGGACGGCGTACCGATCCACGCCGCCAGTTCGTCAGGCAGGTCGCGCGCGAGATCGTGCAGCCGCTTGCCGCACCAATTGCCGTAATCGATGTCGCGCAGCGCATCGTCGATATCGGCGTGCAGTCCGAGTGCGTCGGCGGTCTGCCTTGCGCAGCGCGCCGGACTGCACAGCACGAGCGAGCCGGCACCGCCCGTCCAGCGGCCGCGCAGTGCAGTGGCTTCGGCCAGCCCGTGCGCGTCGAGCGGATCGTCGTCGGGAAACGTGCCGGTGCGCATTGCGCGGGTCGAGGCGTGTGCGATCAGGCGCAGCGAGGCATGCATGGTCATGTCGGTTGTCGGACGATCGGGAGTGGTGCGCACTTGCCGGATGTCATCGCTTCAATACGCGAACGTTCGCGCGTACAATTCGCCCGATACGAAGCGCGGAAGCCGGTGCAATTCCGGCGCGGTCGCGCCACTGTAACCGGGGAATCGACGATCCCGGAAGCCAGACCTGCCTTCGTACCCATCCATCATTTGTCGGGGCGCGATTCCCCTGAGGTGCATCCATGAGCGAAGCAGTGCTGAAGCCGGCGGTCGTGCCGGCGCCCATTCCCGTCCGTGAACTGTTGCCGTGGGCCGTGTTCGTCGGCCTGATCCTGCTGCTCGCACTCTATTTCGTCGGTGCGGAACAGGGCGCGACGTCGCTCGTGCCAGGCATGTACGTTCACGAATTCGTCCACGACGGCCGCCATCTGCTCGGCTTTCCCTGCCACTGACGCGGAGTAAAAAGATGGTCGGAAAGCTGCTCATGCGCGGGATGCTCGCAGGCATCGCCGCGGGCCTCCTCACGTTCGGTTTCGCGAAAATGGTCGGCGAACCGCAAGTCGATCAGGCGATCTCCCTAGAGGAAAAAACCGCCGCCGCTCAAGGCGAGGCGCCGGAACCCGAGCTGGTCAGCCGTCACACGCAGGCCGGCCTCGGGTTGCTGACGGGTGTCGTGACCTACGGCGCGGCATTCGGCGGGCTGTTTTCGCTGGTCTTCGCGTATGCATACGGACGAGGCAGTCGCCTGCCGGCACGGCCGCTGGCCGCGTGGCTCGCGCTGGCGGCGTTCGTCGCGCTCGTGATCGTGCCGAACCTCAAGTACCCGGCCAACCCGCCGTCGGTCGGCGACCCCGACACGATCGGCTATCGCACCGGCCTGTTCTTCCTGATGATCGCGATCTCGGTCGCGACGATGGTGTTCTCGGTCGGCGTGCGCCGCCATCTGCTGGCGAAGCTTGGCCAGTGGAACGCGTCGATCGTCGCGGGGCTCGTGTTCGTCGCGATTATCGCGGCCGTGCAGATCGGGCTGCCGTCGGTCAGCGAACTGCCGGCCGATTTCCCTGCGGCCTTGCTGTGGAAATTCCGCGTGGCGGCCATCGGCATGCAGGTGATCATGTGGACGACGATCGGCTTGCTGTTCGGCGCGTGGGTCGAGCGCGGCGAACGCGCGGGCATGCGCGCCGCCTGACGCGGGGACAACCGGACGCGCCTAGCGCAGCATGCGCGGCGCGCTCCACGTCGATTCGCGCGCCAGTGCGACGAATGCGGCCAGGTAGTCGATCGATGCGTCCGCTTCGCGGATGCCGAGGAAGATCTGCTTCGCGATGCCCTGCTTGCCGAGCTTGACCGGCACGACCGGCATCCGGTCCGCGTACTCGTCGGCGAGCCATCGCGGCAGCGCGGCCACGCCGCGCCCGCTCGCGACCATCTGCAACATGATGTCGGTCGTCTCGATCGACTTGTGCCGCCGCGGCACGATGCCGGCCGGCGTCAGAAACTGGTTGTAGATGTCGAGCCGGTCGGTTTCGACCGGGTACGTGATCAGGATCTCGTCCGTCAGTTGCTCGGGGCTCACGTAGTCGACATTCGCGAACCGGTGCGAATCCGCGACCACCAGCACCTGTTCGTAGTCGAACACGGGATCGAAGCGCAGCCCCGGCTTGTTCAGCGGATCGGGCGTCACGAGCACGTCGATGTCGTAACCGAACAGCGCGCCGATGCCGCCGAACTGGAAGCGCTGCTTCACGTCCACGTCGACGTCGGGCCAGCACGACAGGTACGGCGATACGACCTTCAGCAGCCACTGGTAGCACGGGTGGCACTCCATCCCGATGCGCAGCGTGCCGCGCTCGCCCTTCGCGTACTGCTTCATCCGTTCCTCGGCGAGCTCGAACTGCGGCAGCAGCCGGTTTGCCAGCTTCAACAGATACTGCCCGCCCTGCGTGAGCCGCAGGCCGCGGCCTTCCCGGTCCCAGATCGGCGTGCCGAGCTGCTGCTCGATTTTCCTGACGGTATGGCTGAGCGCCGATTGCGTGAGGTGCAGCGCATTGGCCGCCGCGGTCAGCGAACCCTGGCGCTCGACTTCGCGAATGACGACGAGATGGAATCGTTCCAGCATGGATCGCGCTCATGCAGCCAATGCATGAGAAATATTAATGGATGAATGAAATAATGCCATTTTATTTCATGGTTTGAAATCCCTATGATGGCTGCCGGATCTTCACCTTTTCTCTGGACGGCAGCTTCATGGTCACGACACACAACCTCGGTTTTCCGCGCATCGGCGCGAAGCGCGAACTCAAGTTCGGTCTCGAGCGCTACTGGAACGGCGAATCGTCGCGCGACGAACTGACGGCACTCGGCGCCGAACTGCGTAGGCGTCACTGGCACGATCAGCGCGATCTCGATCTGGCGCCGATCGGCGACTTCGCGTTCTACGACCAAGTGCTCGACATGAGCTTCACGCTCGGCAACTTGCCGAAACGCGTGCAGGATTTCCACGGCGATGCGCTCGACAACTATTTCCGCGTCGCGCGCGGCCGTTCGGCGCGGTCGGCTCAGGAGCACGCCGCGTGCTGCGGCGGTGTCGCGGCCGGCGAAATGACGAAGTGGTTCGACACGAACTACCACTACATCGTGCCGGAGTTCCATGCGGACACGAACTTCTCGCTCGATCCGTCGCGTCTGCTGCAGCAACTGGCCGAAGCGAACGCGCAGGGCGTGCACGCGAAGCCGGTGATTCTCGGCCCGGTCACGTACTTGTGGCTCGGCAAGGCAAAGGACGATTCCGATCGTCTCGCGCTGTTGCCGAAGCTGCTGCCGGTGTACGGTGCGCTGATCGACACGCTGACCGCGCAAGGCGTCGAATGGGTGCAGATCGACGAGCCGATTCTCGTCACCGAGCTCGATGCCGAATGGCGCCACGCGTTCCGTACCGCGTACGCGGCGCTGGAAACTCGCCGCATCAAGCTGCTGCTCGCCACGTACTTCGGACAGCTTCAGGACAACCTGACGCTCGCGGCGTCGCTGCCGGTCGACGGCTTGCATATCGACGCGATCAATGCACGCGACGAAGTCGACGCGCTGGTGCGTGAACTGCCGGCCGATCGCGTGCTGTCGGTCGGCGCGATCAACGGCCGCAACATCTGGAAGACGGACCTGAACGCGACGCTGGACTGGCTCGAGCCGCTCGCGAAGCAACTGGGCGACCGGCTGTGGCTCGCGCCGTCGTGCTCGCTGCTGCACGTGCCGGTCGATCTCGCGAGCGAGGAGAAGCTCGACGCGGAAATCCGCTCGTGGCTCGCGTTCGCGCTGCAGAAGCTCGACGAGCTGAAGGTGCTCGCGACCGCACTGAACGAAGGTCGCGACAAGGTGGTCGACGCGCTCGTCGCGAATGCCGCCGCGATCGATTCGCGCCGCCGCTCGCCGCGCGTGAACAACCCGGCGGTGAAGGCTGCGATCGCCCGCATCGACGCGCAGCTCGGCAACCGCGCGAGCCCCTATACGCAGCGTGCGTCGAAGCAGTCGGCGCGCCTGAACCTGCCGGCGTTCCCGACGACGACGATCGGCTCGTTCCCTCAGACCGCCGAAATCCGTCAGGCGCGCAGCCGGTTCAAGGCCGGCGCGCTGGACGAAGCCGGCTATCGCACGGCGATGCGGGCCGAGATCGAGCGCAGTGTCCGCGAACAGGAGTCGCTCGAACTCGACGTGCTCGTGCATGGCGAAGCCGAGCGCAACGACATGGTCGAATACTTCGGCGAACAACTCGACGGCTACGCATTCAGCCAGTTCGGCTGGGTGCAGTCGTACGGTTCGCGCTGCGTGAAGCCGCCGATCCTGTTCGGCGACATCAGCCGCCCGAAGGCGATGACGGTCGAATGGATCGCCTATGCGCAGTCGCTGACGGACAAGCCGATGAAGGGCATGCTCACGGGCCCCGTGACGATCCTGAACTGGTCGTTCGTGCGCGACGACCAGCCGCGCTCGGTATCGTGCTACCAGCTTGCGCTGGCGATCCGCGATGAAGTGCTCGATCTCGAGAAGGCCGGCGTGCGCGTGATCCAGATCGACGAAGCGGCGCTGCGCGAAGGGCTGCCGCTGCGCCGCGCGCAATGGAGCGAATACCTGCGGTGGGCGGTCGAGTCGTTCCGCATCGCCGCGAACGGCGTGCAGGACGATACGCAGATCCACACGCACATGTGCTATTCGGAGTTCAACGACATCATCGCGTCGATCGCCGACATGGACGCGGACGTGATCACGATCGAGACGTCGCGCTCGGACATGGAGCTGCTCGATGCGTTCGACGATTTCAAGTATCCGAACGAGATCGGGCCGGGCGTGTACGACATCCATTCGCCGAACATCCCGACGCAGGATCACATCGTCGGGCTGATGAGGAAGGCGGCCGAGCGGATTCCGGCGGAACGCCTGTGGGTGAACCCGGATTGCGGGCTGAAGACGCGCCAATGGGCGGAAGTGATTCCGGCGCTGACGAACATGGTCGCCGCCGCGAAGACGCTGCGCAATCAGATGCGCTAACCACGCAGCGGGCGCTGGGCGGCGCCGTCGCGATCGACGATCGGACGGAAAAAAATCGGCCCGCGGAAGAAGCGGGCCGATTTTCGTCACGCATGCATTTGCGTATCGCGTCGCGCTACGCGGTGCGTGTGCCGCGCGGCAGCGCGTCGTTCGTCTTGCCGGGCGCACCCGCATCGTCGATGCCGACGCGGCGCGCGATCAGCCACACGCACAGCGACGACAGTGCGGCGGCGCTCGTGTACTGGATCGCGAGCGGCCACCATTGCGGGGCCGCGTTCTGCGCGATCAGCGTCGCGACGAGCGGCGTGAGGCCGCCGGCGAGCGCGCCGCACACCTGATAGGCGATCGAGATCGCCGTATAGCGGATCCGCGCGACGAAGATGCCGCTGACGAAGCCCGCCACCACCGAGTAGTAGCCCGATTCCGCGAGCGTCGCGAGGCCGACGCCGACCGTGATCGACACCGGCGTGCCCAGGTGCACGAGCGGCAGCATCACGAACGGGACGATCATCGCCCAGGCGCCTGCGATCAGCAGCACGCGCGTGGTGCCGAAGCGCTGCGCGAGGAACGCGGCCGCAAGCTGTACGACGAACTGCAGTACCGCGACGATCGTCATGCAATGCAGCACCATCGACCGGTCGAGCGACAGGAACTGCGTCGCATAGCTGATCATGAAGATGTTGCTGAAATACACGCCGGCGATCCCGTACACGTTCGCGCCGATCGCGAGCAGCAGCAGCGGCCAGTACTTGAGTGCTTCGCGCAGCGGTTTTTGCGCGATGTTGCCGCTCTGCTTCACTTCCTCGAACTCGGGTGACTCCGACACGCTCGCACGGATCACGAAGCCAACGATCAGGAGCACCGAACTCGCGAGGAACGGCACGCGCCAGCCCCAGCTCATCATGTCGTCCTTCGACAGCGTGCTGATCGCGCCGAACGCGAGCATCGACAGGATCAGGCCGCTCGCGCTGCCGAGCTGCGCGAACGACGCGAAGAACGTACGCTTGCCTTCGGGCGCATGCTCGCCGGCCAGCAGCACCGCGCCGCCCCATTCGCCGCCGACCGCGATCCCTTGCAGCACGCGCATCAGCACGAGCAGGATCGGGGCGATCACGCCGGCTTGCGCATGGGTCGGCAGCAGGCCGATCGCGACCGTCGACACGGCCATCAGCATCAGCGTCGCGAGCAGCGAACGCTTGCGGCCGAAGCGGTCGCCGAGGTAGCCGAACATCACGCCGCCAAGTGGCCGCGCGAAGAAGCCGACTGCGAACGAGCCGAACGACGCGAGCAGGCTGATGAAGCGGTTTTCGCCGGGAAAGAACAGCGGCCCGAACACGATGGCAGCGGCGGTCGCGTAACTGTAGAAGTCATACCACTCGATCGTGGTGCCGACGAACGAAGCGAGCGCCGCCCGCTTCGGTTGTTTGACGGAAGTCCCCATCTTGATGTGTGCTCCTCTGGAATCCTCTGATTTGGAATGGTGGCGGCGCGGGGATCAGTCGCGGTACGCGACGCCCGGCAGCACGCACAGCAGCTCGTACGCGAGGTTCGCACCGAGCAGGGCCGTGGTGCCGAACGGGTCGTACGGCGGCGCGACTTCGACGAGATCGCACCCGACGATGTTCAGCCCCTTCGCGCCGCGGATGATCTCGAGCGCCTGCGGCACCGTGAGGCCCGCGATTTCCGGCGTGCCGGTGCCCGGCGCGTAGGCCGGATCGATGCCGTCGATGTCGAAGCTGATGTAGACGGGCGTATCGCCGACGCGCGCGCGCACTTCTTCCATCAGCGGCGCGAGCGACTTGTTCCAGCATTCCTCGGCCTGGACGACGCGGAAGCCCTGCTCGCGGCACCAGTCGAAATCCTCGGCCGCGTAGCCGGTGCCGCGCAGGCCGATCTGCGTGACCTTGTCGCCGTGCAGCAGGCCTTCCTCGACCGCGCGACGGAACGGCGTGCCGTGCGCGATCTTTTCGCCCATCATCGTATCGTTCACGTCGGCGTGTGCATCGACGTGGATCAATGCAACCTTGCCGTGCTTGCGGTGGATCGCGCGCAGGATCGGCAGCGCGATCGTATGGTCGCCGCCGAGCGTGATCGGCTTGCAGTCGTGCTCGAGAATCGCGTCGTACGCGGCCTCGATGCGGGCGATCGAATCGTGCAGGTTGTACGGATTGATCGCGACGTCGCCGATATCGGCGACCTGCAGCGAATCGAAGGGGGCGGCGCGCGTGGCCATGTTGTACGGGCGCAGCAGCACGGATTCGGTGCGGATCTGGCGCGGGCCGAAGCGCGCGCCCGTGCGGTTGGACGTGCCGAGATCGAACGGCACGCCGACGAAACACGCGTCGAGGCCTTCGGCGCTGGCCACGTGCGGCAGGCGCATCATCGTCGCGATGCCGCCGCAACGCGGCATTTCATTGCCGCCGAGCGGCTGGAAATGGGTGTGGTCGTTCATGGGGTGTCTCTTCCGGGGTGGGGTTGCCGTATCATGCGACGCGGTCTGGCGCACAGTTTTACGCGCTCCGTCGGGAAAGAAGAATGCGAAGATATCGACGTAAACATCGATCGTCGTCGATGTATGGAAGGGGATGAACGTGCTGGGGAATCTGTCGACCCTCGATCTGCGGTTGATCCGCGTGTTTCTTGCGGTCACGGACGCGGGCGGCGTGTCGGCCGCGCAGGCCGTGCTGAACGTCGGCCAGTCCACGATCAGCGCGCAGTTGTCGTCGCTCGAGACGCGGCTCGGCTATCGGCTCTGCGAACGTGGCCGCAGCGGTTTCCGGCTCACGCCGAAGGGCGAGCGGTTCCACGCGATGAGCCGCAAGCTGCTGGCGGCGCTCGACGAATTCGGGATGGCCGCGCGGCATATGGACCGCCAGTTGGTCGGCACGCTGAACATCGGCCTGATCGGCCATACGCCGGTGAGCCAGAATGCGCGGATCGCCGAGGCGATCGCCGCGTTCCGTACCCGCGACGAGGCCGTGCGCTTTTCGATATCGGTGCGTGCGCCCGGCGATCTCGAGGAGAAGCTGCTGAGTGACGAGATCCAGATCGCGGTCGGCTACTTCTGGCATCGCGTGCCGTCGCTGCACTACACGCCGCTGTTCGTCGAGCGTCAGGTCGCGTATTGCGGCCGCGGCCATCCGCTGTTCGACGGCGCGGGCGCGCTGACGCCGGCCGACGTCGCCGGCTTCGAATGGGCGTGGCGCTCGTATCCGCTGCCCGAGGCGCAACTGTCGACGACGCCCGACCGCGTGACCGCGACCGCCGACAACATGGAAGCCGTCGCGCTGCTGATCCTGTCCGGCCACCATCTCGGTTACCTGCCGCAGCATTTCGCGGCGCCGTACGTCGCGCAGGGGCTGCTCGCGCCGCTCAATCCGGAGCAACTGCGCTACGACGTGACGTTCCACATGGTCGTCGCACGCAACGGCCGCGGGAATCCGCTCGTGGAGGCGTTTCTCGAGGATCTCGAGCGCGCGCACCAGTCATCCGACTTCGCATGACGGCGGGGCCGCCAACAATGTGAACGAGCGTTGCACCGGGGCAGATTGCCGCTCCGGCGCGCATCACGGCACGGGCAACCCCGCGTCGTGCTTCACCTCGCGCAGCGACAGCGCCGATTCGATCGACGTCACGCCCGGCAACATCCGCAGCGAATCGCGCAGGAACGTGCCGTAGTCGTCCAGGTCGCGCGCGACCACCTGCAGCAGGTAGTCGGCCGTGCCCGCGACGTTGTGGCAGGCCAGGATCCGCTCGATGCCGAGCACTTCCCGTTCGAACCGGTCGGCGACCTTGCGGTCGTGCGTCGCGAACCGCACGAGCACGAACGCGACCACGCCGAAGCCGAGCGCCTGGCGCGACAGCTGCGCGCGGTAGCGTTCGATGTAGCCGTCGGTTTCGAGGCGTTTCAGGCGACGAGCGCAAGGCGTCTCGGACAGCCCGACGGATTCGGCGAGCCGCGCGATCGGCAGGCGGCCGTCGCGTTGCACCGCAGCGAGGATCGCGCGGTCGGTTTTGTCGAGGTCGATCATGTTGGCGGAATCCTTATTTCAATCTCTGAATTGTGGCGGATTCCCCTACGAATCGCCAATTATTCGCCAAAGATGGCCAATAATCCCTCGTCCTTCAACGGCAACATATCGTCATTGGAGGGACGGGGCAGACCATGATTTCCACGCATTTGCTGTTGATTTATCTTGCCGCGCTGGCGGCCATTTATGCGGTGCCGGGGCCCGACATGGCGCTCGTGCTGCAGACCAGCATCGGCCGCGGCGTGCGGCCGGGGATGGCGGCGGCGGCCGGCCTGTCGCTCGCGCGCACCGTGCACGTGACGCTGTCGGCGTGCGGCGTCGCGGCGCTGATCCGCAGCGCGCCGTGGCTGTACGAGGCGATCCGCTACGGCGGCGCGCTCTATCTCGCGTATGTCGCGATCCAGGTGTTCCGCTCGCCGGTGTTCGCGCTCGGCGACGGCGATGCGGCGGCGGGCGAACTGCGGCAGTCGTTCGTGAAGGGGCTGCTGACCAACTTGCTGAACCCGAAGGCGCTGCTGTTCTGCTCGGTGCTGCTGCCGCAGTTCGTGCGGCCCGAGACCGGGCCGGTCGTCTGGCAGATGTTCGAGCTCGGCGCGCTGCTGGTGGCGGCCGGCGTGTGCTTCGACCTCGCATGCGTGTTCGGCGCGTCGCGCATCGCGGCATGGATGCGTGCGCATCCGCTGGCGCAGACGGTGCAGCGCTGGACCTTTTCCGCGGCGTTGATCGGTTTCGCACTGCGGCTGTCGATGGACTGAGCGTGGCCTTCGCATGGCCACCGCGCGGGTCGACCGACGTGGCGGCGGCCAAGCGACGATCGACGCCGGCCGCGCGCGGCGCCGGCTCGCGCTCGTGCTCGTGCGCGTGCGCGTTGCCGCAGAAGGGCGTGCGCGCAAATCGTCTGACTGTTCTAAACTTCCTCTAGCTTCGCGCGATCGCGATCGCGAACGCGCCGTCGCCAACGCGTCGGCGCGAACCGACTGACCGAACGGAACCGTCTTCCGCAGGCTATGTCCGATTTCCTGGCTGTTCCGTGCAACGCGGTACCAAGGAGGGTCTGAACATGGCAAGGCATCTTCAAGCCGACCGTGAACCCCGCATCGTCGCCGAGTCCAAGTGTCTCGGCCAGTGCGATCCGGCAGAACGCATCCACGTCACGATCATGTTGCGGCGGCAGGAAGAGGGGCAACTCGATGCATTGGTTCACCAGCTCGCCACCGGCGACGCGCACGCAAAACCGCTGTCGCGCGATGCATTCGCGCAGCGTTTCTCCGCCAATCCCGACGATATCCGCAAGACCGAGGAATTCGCGCATCGTCATCAACTGACGGTCGATCGCGTCGACCCGGTCGAAAGCGTCGTCGTGCTGTCCGGCACGATCCGGCAGTTCGAAACCGCGTTCAGCGTGAAGCTCGAGCGCTTCGAGCATCGGGCGATCGGCCAGTATCGCGGCCGCTCGGGCCCGATCGCGCTGCCCGACGAGCTCGGCGATGCGGTGACGGCCGTGCTCGGCCTCGACAGCCGTCCGCAGGCGCGGCCGCACTTTCGGATCCGGCCGCCGTTCAGGCCGGCGCGCGGCGCGGCGGCCGTCACGTTCACGCCGATCCAGCTTGCGTCGCTGTACGACTTCCCGGCCGGCGACGGCGCCGGGCAATGCATCGCGATCGTCGAGCTCGGCGGCGGCTATCGCGCGGCCGACATCCAGCAGTATTTCCGCGGGCTCGGGATCGCGACGCCGCCGACGCTCGTCGACGTAAACGTCGGCACCGGCCGCAACGCGCCGACCGGCGAGCCGAACGGCCCGGACGGCGAAGTCGCGCTCGACATTGAAATCGCCGGCGCGATCGCACCGGCCGCGAAGCTTGCGGTGTACTTCGCGCCGAACAGCGACGCGGGCTTCATCCAGGCGGTCAACGCGGCCGTCACCGACAAGACCAACCGGCCTTCCGTGATCTCGATCAGTTGGGGCGGCCCGGAAGCGATCTGGCAGGCGCAGTCGGCACACGCATTCAACCGCGTGCTGCAGGCGGCCGCGGCGCAGGGGATCACCGTCTGTGCGGCGTCGGGCGACAGCGGCTCGGGCGACGGGCTGCAGGATGGCGCCGATCACGTCGATTTCCCCGCGTCGAGCCCGTACGTGCTCGGCTGCGGCGGCACGCAGCTCGACGCGCTGCCCGGGCAGGGCATTCGCAGCGAAGTCACGTGGAACGACGAGGCGTCCGGCGGCGGTGCGGGCGGCGGCGGCGTCAGTTCGCTGTTCGACCTGCCGGCATGGCAGCAGGGGCTCTCGGTTGCGCACGCCGACGGCAGCACCGCACCGCTCGCGAAGCGCGGCGTGCCGGACGTGGCCGGCGACGCGTCGCCGCAGACGGGCTACGAGGTATCGATCGCCGGCACCCCGGCGGTGATGGGCGGCACGAGCGCGGTCGCGCCGTTGTGGGCCGCGCTGATCGCGCGGATCAACGCGGCGGCCGGCGCATCGGCCGGCTGGATCAATCCGACGCTGTACAAGAACCCGGGCGCGCTGCGCGACATCACGAAAGGATCGAACGGCACGTATGCGGCCGCGTCGGGCTGGGATGCGTGCACGGGCCTCGGCAGCCCGAACGGCGCGCAGCTCGCCGCGATCCTCGCGCGCAAGCCGTCGAGCTGACGCGCCGGCGCACGTCTTTCCGTTCGACGCGGGTGGTCTGCCCGCGTCTTTTTTCACCTCCAGGAGCAGCACGATGGGCATCGATTCCGCATCTTCCGGCGGCGTGTATCCGCTGCATCACGGCGACCACAATTCGCATGGCGTGCCGCCGACCATCAACCCGGTCGCGCTGAGCCACGGCCGCGACCAGCCGTTCTTCGATCCGGTCGCATACGGCAACGGCCCGGACGACTCGGTGACCGACACGACAGAGGCGGCCGCGATCACGCACCACACGATCCTGATCGACGGAAAGCGCATCGCGTACACGGCGACGGTCGGCCATCTCGTGACGGTCGATCCGAGCAGCTCGCAGCCGGCCGCGAAGATCTTCTACGTCGCGTTCACGGCCGACGGCGCGAAGGAAGAAACGCGGCCCGTGACGTTCTTCTATAACGGCGGGCCCGGTTCGTCGTCGGTGTTCGTGTTGCTCGGCTCGTTCGCGCCGAAGCGCATCAAGACGTCGATGCCGGGTTTCACGCCGCCTGCGCCGTACCAGATCGAAGACAACCCGGACAGCATGATCGACCACAGCGACCTGGTGTTCATCAACCCGGTCGGCACCGGCTATTCGGCGGCCGTCGCGCCGCACAAGAACCGCGATTTCTGGGGCGTCGACCAGGATGCGAATTCGCTGAAGCAGTTCATCAAGCGCTACCTGACGAAGAACAACCGCTGGAATTCGCCGAAATATCTATTCGGCGAATCGTACGGCACTGCGCGCAGCTGCGTGCTCGCGTACAAGCTGCACGAGGATGGCGTCGACCTGAACGGCGTCACGCTGCAATCGTCGATCCTCGATTACCGGCAGGCCGGCAACCCGGTCGGCGCGCTGCCGACCGCCGCGGCCGACGCGTGGTATCACAAGAAACTCGGCATCAAGCCGCCGCCGAGCGATCTCGGCGCGTTCGTCGAGGAAGTCGCGCAGTTCGCGCGCACCGACTACCTGGCCGCGCTGCGCGCGGCGCCGCACGCGAACCCGGCCACCGTGCAGAAACTGTCGCAATACACGGGCATCGATACGGCGACGCTGCAATCGTGGGGGCTCGATATCGCGGGCTACGACACGCGCGGCAACTCGCTGTTCCTGACGACGCTGCTGCATGCGCAGGGGCTCGCGCTCGGTTCGTACGACGGCCGCGTGACGGGGATCTCGTCGGGCATCGCCGGCAAGATCGACCCGAATTCGGGAGGCAACGATCCGACGATGACGGCCGTGACGGGTGTCTATACGGCGATGTGGAACAGTTACCTGAACGAGCAGTTGAAGTTCACGTCGAATTCCGCGTTCACGGACCTGAACGATCAGGCGTTCCAGAACTGGGACTTCAGCCACATCGACCCGACCGGCGCGCAGCAGGGCATCGACGCGAAGGGGAACGTGATTCTCTATACGGCCGGCGACCTCGCCGCGGTGATGGCGCTGAACGTCGACCTGAAGGTGCTGTCGGCGAACGGCCTCTACGACTTCGTCACGCCGTTCTACCAGACCGTGATCGATCTCCAGCAGATGCCGCTGGAGGACCAGAAGGTGCGGCAGAACCTGTCCGCGCGGTTCTATCCGTCGGGCCACATGGTGTATCTCGACGGTGGTTCGCGCACCGCGCTCAAGCGCGATCTGGCGACGATGTACGACGCAACGGTCAGCGATACGGGCGCGCGGATGCGGATTCGTGCGTTGCAGGCGA
This sequence comes from Burkholderia sp. MSMB1459WGS, assembly GCF_001534535.1. Classification (NCBI taxonomy): domain Bacteria; kingdom Pseudomonadati; phylum Pseudomonadota; class Betaproteobacteria; order Burkholderiales; family Burkholderiaceae; genus Burkholderia; species Burkholderia sp. MSMB1459WGS. The sequence goes on along the minus strand of NZ_LPMU01000020.1, from coordinate 69,224 downwards.
AGAAGACGGGTGGCAACGCGTAGCGCTGCCGGTCGCGCCCGTGCCGCGCGAAACCGTTCGGGTTTGCGCGACGCAGTGGCGCCGCGCCGTTGATCAGCCGCAGTGGCCGGGTTGCGCGACCGGCCAGTCGAACATCGTGTACGGCAGTGCGCGCTTGTGGCGCGAGCCGTCGTAGAAGCGCAGCACCGTTTCGTAGACGCGGTCGGCGACCGGCTTGCCTTCGAGGAAATCGTCGATCTCGTCGTAGGTCACGCCATACGCGTGCTCGTCGGGGCGCAGCGGGCGCAGCTCCTCGAGGTCGGCCGTCGGCACCTTCATCACGATCAGCTCGTCGCCGCCGAGCGCGCGCGCCACGCCGCGCACGCGACGCTTGCTCAGGCCCGCGAGCGGCAGGATGTCCGCGCCGCCGTCGCCGAACTTCGTGAAGAAACCCATCAGCGATTCGGCCGCGTGGTCGGTGCCGATCACGATGCCGCGCCGTGCGCCGGCCACCGCGTACTGCGCGATCATGCGCTCGCGCGCCTTGATGTTGCCGTGCACGAAATCCTGCTGCGCGGGCGTTTCGAACGCGTGGCCGGACGCGACCAGCGAACGGAGCATCGCATCGGCGGCCGGCTTCACGTCGACCGTCAATACCTCGTCCGCGCGCACGAACGCGAGCGCGCGCTGCGCATCGTCTTCGTCGTTTTGCACGCCGTTCGGCAAGCGCATCGCGATGAAGCGCGCATCGTAGCCTTCGGCGCGCAGGCGCTCGACCGACAGTTGCGCAAGCCGGCCGGCCGTCGACGAATCGACGCCGCCGCTGATGCCGAGCACGTAGGTCCGCAGGCCGGTCGAACGAAGGTACTGCGCGAGGAAATCGACGCGGCGATCGATTTCGGCTTCGGCGTCGAAGTGCGGCGCGACGTTCAGTTCGGCAATGATCGCGCGTTGGCGGCTGGCGTAATCGGCGGATGTCATGAGTGAAGTTCCGGAACGAAATGCAAGGCGCACATCATAAGCGCAATCGCGGCGTGCCGCCGCGCCGGGCCTGCGATCCGGCGGTTTCGCGTTGCTTCGGCGAGACGCGGCGCATCGCCGTGGTGCGCGGTGCGCCGGGCGGGGGCGGGATGCGGCGCGAAGGGCATCCGGGCGGCGCCCGATGGCCGGGTCAGCGCCGCGCGAGCACGACGCCCACCAGCGCGAGCGCGAAGCCGGCGAGCTGGATCGTCGCGAGCGTTTCGCCGAACAGCCCGTAACCCTGCAGCGCGGCCAGCGGCGGCGCGAGAAACAGCAGCGACGTCGCGCGCGCCGCATTGCCGCGCCGCAGCATCCACATCAGCATCGTGACCGCGCCGCCGGACAGGAACACGACGCCCCACACGAGCGATATCCACAGCGCCGGCGCGCCGATCCAGCGGGTTTCGTGGAGCAGCACGACGAAGATGGCCGCGACGATCGCCGCGCCGAAGTTCTGCACGGCGACCGCCGTGCGCAGATCGCTCTGCGCGAGCTTGCCTTTCTGGTACAGCGAGCCGGCGGTGATCGACCCGACCGCCAGAACCGACACGGTGACGACGAGCCAAGCAGGCGCCGCGCCCGGCGGCGGCGCGACGCCGCCCGTGACTTTCGGCGCGAGCACGAGCGCGACGCCGGCCAGCCCGAGCGCCATCCCGAGCCAGCCGCGCGCGGGCAGGCGTTCGTTGAACAGCGGGACCGCGAGCACGGCCGTGGCAAGCGGCTGCAGCGCGCCGAGCAGCGCCATCACGCCCGCATTCAGCCCTTGTGCGACGGCCCAGTAGCTCGCACCGAGATAGACGCCTTGCAGCAGCGCACCGGCGATCAGGTGGCGCGGCCATTCGCGGCGGGCCGGCCACGGCGCGCGCGCGACGAGCGCCACCACGCCGAACAGCGCGGCCGTGCCCGCGAAGCGCGCGAGCAGGAACAGGTTCGGATCGGCGTAAGGCTTGATCGCCCGGGCAACGATGAAGCCGGTGGACCAGAGCGCGACGAAAGCGGCGGCGACGATCGAGGTAAGCATGCGTGACGGGCCGCGAGGCGGCCGGACGGAACCGGAAAGTCGGCCAGTATCGGCCGAAGCGGCGCCGGCGTCTTGTCGAATCCTGCACTCGGGCCGCGCGGCGTGCCGTCGTGCCGGCGGTCATCGCGCCGGTGTGCGGGGCGGCGGGGACGAGCAGCCGCCGCACGGCGCGGCGCGGACGGGGCGCGCCGCGGCGACGATCAGTCGATCGAGAACGTGTCGAGCGGCTGGTTGGCGCGCGCGTCGGTCGCGAAGCGCGCGGCGAGCTGTTCGTAGAGCCGGCGCGCTTCGTCGAGCGTCAGGTCGATCCAGTACGGATCGCCTGCCGCGTCGTTGAGGCGTTCCGGCGGGAACTGGATTTCGATCACACTGCCTTTGCGATACATGGCGCGAGCCCCTTTGTCGGTCGTTCGTTCGGCGAAGCGCAAAGTGTAGCAACCGGCGCCGCGCGGATTCGCGCGCGCCAGACAATACAGAATTTCGCTTTCGGGATGCGCACCCGGCCGCCGCCCGGTTGCATTACCCGGCGCGGTCAAATGGTCGTCAAACGTCCGTAATACAATGGCCGGCTTACCCATTACAAGTCGCCTCGGGCGTACACGCGATGCTGGCGGAACAACGTCATCAATACATCCTGTCGGAGCTCGGACGGTCGGGCGCGTTGTCGGTCGCGGAACTCGTGCGTTCGCTCGACGTATCGCGCGAAACCGTGCGGCGCGACCTGAACGCGCTGGCCGCGCGCGGCCTGCTCGTGATGACGCACGGCGGCGCGCTGGCCGCGGATCGCCGCGAGCCGAGCCTGTCCGAGCGCGAAGCCGCGAACGCCGACGCGAAGCGCACGATCGGGCGGCGCGCGGCCGAATTCGTGCCCGACGATGCATCGGTGCTGATCGATTCGGGCAGCACACCGCACGCGGTCGCGCTGGCGCTCGCCGATCGGCACCGGCTGTCGATCTACACGAACGACTGGCGTACCGCGTTCGTGCTCGCGCGGCGCAACGGCAACCGCGTGACGTTGCTCGGCGGCGAGCTGTCCGACGACGAGGACGCCACGTTCGGTCTCGACACGATCCATCAGCTCGCGCAATACCACGTCGATTTCGCGTTCGTCGGCGCGGGCGGCATCACGCCCGACGGCGAGTGCACCGACTACTCCCGGCTCGCGGCCGAAGTGCGCAGCCGGATGATCGCGGCGGCGGGTACGGCGATCATCGTCGCCGACCACTCGAAATTCGGCCGCGTGACGCCGGTGCGGATCAACGGCGCGGCCGCCGCCCGCTATCTGGTGACCGAGCGCGCGCCCGACAAGGCCGTGCGGCGCGCGCTGACGGCGCGCGGGATCGAGCTGCTCGTGTGCGACTGACGCGCGTCCGACATACAAGGTTCATCGAACGGTCATCGTGCGGGAAGAACCGTCGTCAAGACTGACCCATTCATCTCGATCGGCCGCCGGGCCAGGGAGCAACGAATGACCGTCAGCGTGCGCAGCTATCTTTCCCCCACCCTGGTCCTGCTGGCTTTCGACTGGCCCGATGCGGCGACGCGGTCCGATTTCCTCGGCTTCGCGATCCGGCGCACGCCGGGCTTCTGGTCGGCCGACGGCAAGACGCGTGCGCCGGACAGCTGGCTGCCCAATCGCCTGACGTTCGACGGCCCGGCCGCCGACACGCAGGGCGATGCGCCGACCGATCAGGCGCCGATTCAGAAATTCATGTGGTGGGACGCGCGCATCGATCCGCAGGACCGCGGCGCGTCGTTCCGCTACGACGTCTATCCGGTCGTCGGCACGCCGGCGAACCTGCAGGTGCTCGACGCGCAAGCCGGCGTGTGCGACGTCGTGCTGCCCGCGCACATCGAGGACGGCATCGGCACGTGGTTCAACCGCGCGGTGGTCAGCTCGCAGGCGTTCGCGAAGCAGGTCGCGGCGCTGGGCCTCGCGCCGAACGAGGCGCCGAGCGCCGAGCAGGCGCTGAAGCTGCGCACGTGGCTCGCGAACGACATGGAGCAGGTGTTCGCGGAGATGCTCGATCCTGCGTCGCGCGCGGTGTCGGCCGTCTATCACCTGACCGACACGCTGTGGGCGCTGCCCGCGTTCGAGGCGTTCGGCCGCCGGCACGGCGAAGCGTCGCTCGCGATCGTCTACGATGCGCATACGACGGCGCGCAAGGGCAAGCCGCCGCTGCCGTCGCCGAACCAGCCGGCCGTCGATGCGCTGCAGGGCCTTGCGACGCTCGCGCCGCGCGACCGGACGCACATCATGCACGACAAGTTCATCGTGACCGATGCGCCGTCCAGCCCGGCGCCCGCGCGCGTGCTGACCGGTTCCGCGAACTTCACGACCGAGGGGCTGACCGAGCAGGCCAACGTGCTGCACGCGTTCGATTCGCCCGCGCTCGCCGCGCTGTACAACGAGCGCGCCCACGCGCTGGCCGGGAATCCGTCGATTGCGGAGACCGCCCGGCTGTCGCCGGGCTGGTCGGCGCCGATGACGATCGGCAGCGCGCAGGTACGCGTCGCGTACTCGCCGGAGCCGTCGGGGCAGCGTACCGAGATCGATACGATCGTCGCCGCGATCGCGGCCGCGAAGCATTCGGTGTCGTTCTGCCTGTTCATGCCGACCGACGCGGCGCTGCGCGATGCGTGTTTCGCGGCCGGCGACCGCGGGCTGATGATGTTCGGCCTCGTGAACCGGATCAACGCGGGCAGCGCGACGAAGGCCGATGCCGCGCAGCAGGGCGGCCAGTCGCTCGATGCGGCGACGCTCGCGAACCTCGAGCTGTACCACCGCAGCCGCGACAACCATGACGTGATCGACGCGTCGTATTTTTCGCCGGCCACGGTGCCGCAAGGCTTCGAGCCGGAGCTGCGGCTTTTCCCGGGCGAGCCGGCGCCGGCCTTTCCGCCCGTCGTGATCCATCACAAGTTCATCGTGATCGATGCGGAAGGCGCGAATCCGGTCGTTTATACGGGCTCGGCGAACATGAGCCGCAATTCCGAGCAGTACAACGACGAGAACCTGCTCGAGATCCGCGACAAGCGGATCGCGGCGATCTATCTCGCGGAATTCCTGCGGCTTTACGAGCACTACCGCGCACGCGCATTGGCGATCGATGCGAAGCAGCGGGGCACGGGTGCGCATGCGCGGCTCGCGCTTGCGCCCGATTCGAGCTGGGCGAAGAAGTATTACGTGGCAGGCAGCCCCGAACAGAAGGCGCGGATCGCGCTGGCGTCGACCGAGCCGACGGACTGATGCGCCGAAACGTTGCAGTGCCAACGGCGCGGACGTGTCGCGCCCCGGCCGGCTGATGCCGCCGCTTACGCGGCGACGTAGCGGAGCACCGCGTCGGCGATCGTGTCGCGATGCCGCGCGCGCAGACGCGGCGCCGACGGATCGCGGCCGAACGCAGCACCGAACGTGTAGCGGTTCGACACGCGATGGAAGCAGAACGAGCTGATCAGCAGGTGCAGGTCGAACGCGTCGATGTCCTTGCGGAACGCGCCGCTGGCCGCGCCGCGCTCGAGCAGTTCCTCGAGCGTCTTGATGATGCTGACGTTGCGGTTCTTGAACGACTTGAGCTGTTCGACGTATTTCGCGCCGTGGATGTTCTCGATCGACACGAGACGGACGAAATCGCGATGCTTGTCGTGATAGTCGAACGTGAATTCGACGAGACGGCGCATGCCTTCGCGCGGCTCCATGTCGCCGACGTGCAGTTCCTGCTCGAGCGCGCGGATGTCGCCGTACACCTTCTCCAGCACGGCCTCGTACAGGCCTTCCTTGCTTTCGAAGTAGTAGTAGAGCATCCGCTTCGTCGTGTTCGTCCGCTCCGCGATCGCGTCGACGCGCGCACCGGCGAGGCCCATCGCGGAGAATTCCTGCGTGGCGACGTCGAGGATGTTGCGCTTGGTTTGCTCGGGATCGTATTTGCGCCGCGCGTCGGACGCAAGCGCGCGGGTGTCGGACGTGGCGGCCTTGCTTCCTGCTTTCATGTGACTTTGTTGTGGTTCGCGGCGGCTTGGAAAAGCCATTCTAGCATGTGGGAAATGCCCGCCCGGCCGACCTTCCGCTCTAATCGGCAAGGCGGCCGCGGGCGCTCAGCGGCGGCAGGACGCGAGCGCGTCGCGGGCCTGGTACGCCGTATACGTGAGCTGCGCGGCGGCGAGGCCGGCCAGGCCGAACGTGCGCGTGAGCCCGAACGCGGCGAAGCCGTCCGGCACCGGCCGGCCTTCGGCCAGCGCGGCGGCGAGCGCCTCGCCGGCCACCGTGGTCGGCGCCATCCCGTGGCCGCCGAAAGCGATCGCGTGCCACACGCCGTCCGCGTCGCGGCCGATCTGCGGCATCTTGTGCCGTGCGTAGCTCATCAACCCGCCCCACGCATAGTCGACCTTCACGCCTTCCAGTTGCGGATACACGCGCAGCAGGTCGCGCCGCAGCAGGCGCGCGATCGCGTCGGGGCCGCGGTCGAGCACGGAGATCCGGCCGCCCCACAGGATCCGCGTGTCCTTCAGCGGACGGTAGTAGTCGAACGCGAAACGCGTGTCGTAGATCGCGTACGGCGCGTCGATCGCGTCGGGCAGGCGCGTGCCGAGCGGTTCGGTCGCGATCACGTAGGTCGCGATCGGCAGCACCGCGCGCTCGATGCGCGGCGACACGCCGCGCGCGTAGCCGCCGCCGGCGAACACGACGTCCTTTGCGCGTACCGCGCCCTGCCCCGTGCGCACGACGTACCCGGCGCCGTCGCGCGCGATGCCCAGCGCGGCCGAACGCTCGTACACGCGCGCACCGCCGCGCGAGGCGGCCGCCGCGACGCCGAGCACGTACTTGAGCGGGTGGAAGTGGAACGCGTTCGGCTCGAACAGGCCGCCGTAATAGCGCTGCGTCTTCAGCCGCTCGCGCAGCGCGCCGGTCGGGACGGGTTCCCACTCGACGCCGAGCTCGTTTTTCATCAGCGTGCGCACACCGTCGAGTCGCGACGGATCGTCGAACCAGTTCGCGAGCATCACGCCTTCGTCGACGATGTCGCAGTCGATCCCGTAGCAGGCGATGCGCGCGCGGATCAGGTCGACCGCATCGACGGTGAGCCGGTACAGCCGGCGCCCTTCGTCGCGGCCGAGCGTGCGCAGCAGGTCCGCGTTGTCGAGACTGTAGCCGCCGAACACGAAGCCGCCGTTGCGGCCCGACGCGCCGAAGCCGACCCGTTCGCTGTCGAGCACGACGACGTCGCGCACGCCGCGCTCGACGAGGCCGAGCGCCGTGCACAGGCCGGCGAGGCCGCCGCCGACGATGCAGACCTGCGTATCGGTCGTGCCGGTCAGTTGCGGGTAGGGCTGGCGGGTAACGGTGGCTTCGTAGAAGTTCTGCATGCGTTTTCGGTGATTCGTGGCGGCGGAAAAACGGACGGCGGGCGTCGATCTTGCCTGAACGCGCGCGCCGCGTCGAATGGGGTTTTCAGCGCAGCGGCCGCCGCGATCGGGCGGCCGCCTGCGCGTTGCCGGGCGTCAGGCGCCCGGCGTCGGGTTGACCGGCCGGGCGACGTAGGCCGGATAGCCGGCGTCGGCCTTTTCGACGACGTCGGGCGTCGCGTTGCGGTCGATCCACGGCGCGATTTCCATGTCCTCGTAGCGCACCAGACGGCACTTACGCACCAGCGCGTAGCCGAGCCAGATCGCGAGGAAGAACGGCAGGCCGATGTAGGTCGCAGCGACGCCCGTCCAGTCGATCTTGTCGGCGAGGAACGCGCGGTAGTCCTGGCCGAGCGCGACGACCGAGCACAGGGCGAACGCGAACAGCGGACCGAACGGGAACCACTTCGAGCGATACGGCAACTGGTCGAGCCGGTAGCCCTGTTTCAGGAAGCCCTTGCGGAACCGGTAGTGGCTGACCGCGATGCCGAGCCACGTGATGAAGCCGGCCATGCCCGACGTGTTCAGCAGCCACAGGTAGACGGTCTTGTCGCCGTACAGCGACGTGAGGAAGCACAGCGCGCCGACGGCGGTGGTCGCATACAGCGCGTTGCGCGGCACGCCGCCCGGCGACAGCTTCGCGAACAACTTCGGCGCGCGGCCTTCGACCGCGAGGTTGTAGAGCATTCGTGTCGACGCATACATGCCCGAGTTGCCGGCCGACAGCACGGCCGTCAGGATCACCGCGTTCATCACGCCGGCCGCGAACGCGAGGCCCGCGTGGCGGAACACGAGCGTAAACGGGCTCACGCCGATATCGGTCACGTCGCTCTTCAGCAGGCTCGGATCGGTGTACGGAACCAGCACGCCGATCACGAAGATCGCGAACACGTAGAACAGCAGGATTCGCCAGAAGATCTGGCGCACCGCGCGCGGAATTGTCGTGCGCGGATTTTCCGATTCGCCGGCCGCGACGCCGATCATTTCGGTGCCCTGGAACGAGAAGCCCGCGATCATCGCGACGCCGAGCATCGTGGCCCAGCCGCCGACGAACGGCGCGTCGCCGATCGTGAAGTTGCCCCAGCCGGCGCTCGGGCCGCCCTGCATGATCCCGAAGATCATCAGCAGGCCGACGCCGACGAACGCGAGCACCGTCAGCACCTTGACCAACGCGAACCAGTATTCGGCTTCGCCGAAGCCGCGTACCGACAGCGCGTTGAGCGTGAAGATCAGCGTGAGGAACAGTGCGCTCCACCACACGCCCGGCACGTCCGGAAACCAGTAGTGCATCACGAGCTGCGCGGCGACGAGCTCCACGGCCAGCGTCACGGCCCAGCTGTACCAGTAGTTCCAGCCGAGCGCGAAGCCGAAGCCTTCGTCGACGAACTTCGCGCCGTAGGTTGCGAACGACCCGGACACCGGCATGAACGCGGCCATTTCGCCGAGGCTCGTCATCAGGAAGTAGACCATCAGGCCGATCACCATGTACGCGAGCATCGCGCCGCCGGGGCCGGCCTGCGAGATCGACGCGCCGGATGCGACGAACAGCCCCGTGCCGATCGAGCCGCCGATCGCGATCATCCGTAGATGGCGGGCCTGCAACGCGCGGTGGAGGGACGGCTTCGCGGGCGGCGAGCCGGACGGACGGGACGAATCGGGGCGGGCATCTGAATGCATGGCGTGCGCTGGGCGCTGTCTCCGGGATTGTTTTTTCGGTGACGAAGCGCGACGCGTTGCCGGCCGCGGCCGGGTAGCGGTGATGCGGTGCGGAACGGGCCCGCTGAGCCGGGCCGTGGTGCGTGTCGCCTTCGTCGGTCGTCCGGCTGCCGTGGTGGCGGCCGGCGGCGCGCCGGGTGCGTTGCACCTCGACGTCGCACCGATTGTGTGTGCCCGGTGCACCGGCGGCAAACGATATTTCCGAACAGGGTGATGCGAGATGGTCATCAACTTGTGTCGTGTCGCGACGCATCCGAGCGCCCGGTTACGGGCTTGGGAAAAGTCCCATATCGGTACGGAAACGGGGATGGCGGGCTTGCTGACTTCTTGCGTTTTTGGAATGAAGTCGTGAGTTAATATCAATAGCGGCCCGACTTGTGGCCATCGACAATGCGTTTCATGGATCGTGCCTCGCGAGGCTGGGGCGTGCCGTCCGGCCTGGCTTTCCGGCGACGGCGCAGCGTGATGCGCCGGATGGCGCACCGGGCCCGCCGCGCGGCGCATCCGCTTGCACAAGGCGCTCGAACGCGCTCCAATCGAATCACGCGGGCGGCGCTGCCGCCGCACCGATCAATCTGTCCCTGAAGAGGAAGTGATGCAATTCAACGACATTCTTGCCGCGCTCGACATCGATCTCGCCCAGTGGAAGGGCAACGCGCTGACCGCGCGTTCGCCGCTCGACGGCGCGACGCTCGCGACGCTGGCCGTCGACACGCCCGCCGACGCAGAACGCAAGATCGACGCCGCGCACGACGCATTCCTCAAGTGGCGCACGGTGCCGGCGCCGGTGCGCGGCGAACTCGTGCGCGTGTTCGGCAACGTGCTGCGCGAGCACAAGGTCGAGCTCGGCCGCCTCGTCACGCTCGAAGCCGGCAAGATCACGTCGGAAGGCCTCGGCGAAGTGCAGGAAATGATCGACATCTGCGATTTCGCGGTCGGCCTGTCGCGCCAGCTTTACGGCCTCACGATCGCGTCCGAGCGTCCGGGCCACCGGATGATGGAAACGTGGCACCCGATCGGCGTGTGCGGCGTGATTTCGGCGTTCAACTTCCCGGTCGCGGTGTGGGCGTGGAATGCGGCGCTCGCGTTCGTGTGCGGCGATTCGGTCGTGTGGAAGCCGTCCGAGAAGACGCCGCTCACCGCGATCGCGTGTCACGTGCTGCTTCAGAAGGCGCTGCGCGAGTTCGAGAAGACGCATCCGGGCGTCGCACCGGCCGAGCTGAGCCAACTGGTGCTCGGCATGCGCGATGTCGGCGAGGTGCTGACGGCGTCGAAGAAGGTGCCGGTCGTCAGCGCGACGGGCAGCGTGCGGATGGGCCAGGAAGTCGCGAAGGTGCTGAGCCAGCGCCTTGCACGCGGCATCCTCGAACTCGGCGGCAACAACGGGATGATCGTCGCGCCGAGCGCGGATCTCGACCTCGTCGTGCGCGCGGTCACGTTCGCGGCGGTCGGTACGGCCGGCCAGCGCTGCACGACGCTGCGCCGCCTGATCGTGCATCGCAGCCTCGTCGAGCAACTGCTGCCGCGCATCGAGAAGGCGTATGCGTCGGTGAAGGTCGGCAACCCGCTCGAGGAAGGCACGCTGGTCGGCCCGCTGGTCGATCGTGCGTCGTTCGACGCGATGCAGAAGGCGCTGGCCGACGCGCGCGAGCAGGGCGGCGAAGTGAAGGGCGGCGAGCGCGTGGACGTCGGTCACGCGGATGCGTACTACGTGCGTCCGGCCATCGTGCGGATGCCGAAGCAAACGGCGGTGGTCGAGCGTGAGACGTTCGCGCCGATTCTCTATGTGATGGTCTACGACGATTTCGACGACGCGATTGCCGTGCACAACGCGGTGCCGCAGGGGCTGTCGTCGGCGATCTTTACCAACGACATGCGTGAAGCCGAGCAGTTCATGTCGGCAGCCGGCAGCGATTGCGGGATCGTCAACGTGAACATCGGCACCAGCGGCGCGGAAATCGGCGGCGCGTTCGGCGGCGAGAAGGAAACGGGCGGCGGGCGTGAGTCGGGTTCGGATGCGTGGAAGGCTTATATGCGTCGCGCGACGAATACGATTAACTACAGCCGGCAGTTGCCGTTGGCGCAGGGGGTGAAGTTCGACGTATAAGTGCAGGCGCCCTGCTTGGGCGCTTCGACGGTCGAATGAAATGGGCCGGTTGCCGTGGAAGCGGTAACCGGCCCATTTCGCTTACTGCGTGGCGCGCGGCGCGCCGATCGATCGCGAGCGTACCCGCTCGATGGTCGACTTACGATTCGTGCCGCGTGGAACCATCGTTCGCCGGCATGTTCTGCACCACCAGCATCTGCGGGCTCGACAACGTAATCCCCGCTGCCCGCAACTGCTTGAGGATCTCGAACAGCAGATCGCTTTTCGTCGAACTCGCGATTCGCGGGCTCGACACGTAACCCGTCACGCTCAGCGTGATCCCGTCCGGCGTAAGCTGGCTGAACGTCACCGACGGCGCCGGCTTCTCGAGAATCGCCTGGTGCTCGCGATACGCATCGAGCAGCAGGTCGCGCACCTGCTCGGGATCGGTGTTCAGCGGGAACGTCAGCACCAGCGTCGCGACGCCCTGCGTGCTGTTGCCCATCGTCACGTTGCGCACGTTCTGCGAGATCAGTTGCGAGTTCGGCACGATCACGGTCGAGCGGTCGCTCAGCTGGATCTCGGTCGCGCGCACGTTGATGCGGCGAATATCGCCCTCGACGCCCGCGATGCTGACCATGTCGCCTACCTTCACAGGGCGCTCGGTCAGCAGGATCAGCCCCGACACGAAGTTCTTCACGATTTCCTGCAGGCCGAAGCCGATCCCCACCGACAACGCGCTGACGATCCACGCGAGATTGTTCCACCTGACGCCGAGCAGCCCGAGCGTCATCAGCACGAGCAACACGTAGCCGACGTTGGTGAACAGCGTGATCAGCGACACGCGCATGCCCGTATCCATGCCGAGCGCGGGCATGAACTCGCCGTCGAGCCAGCGGCGCAGCGAGCGCAGCAGGTACAAGCCGATCGCGAAGCCGATCACGGCGTTCATGATCCGGTCGGGCATGATGTTCAGGCTCTGCAGCCGCTGGCTGCCGATCATCGCGACCGCGCTGTCGAGCAGGTCGCTCGGCGTGGTGCCGAAGCCGCCGGTCAGCAGCGCGATCGCCGCGATCAGCATCAGCAGGCTCGTGCCGAAGCCGGACAGGACCGTGCGCGCCTGGTCGAGGTGGCGGTCTTCGAGCGCGAACAGATGCTTGATCTGCTGGCCCGACGACAGGCTCGACGAGAACAGGCTTTCGCTCGCGTCGCGCGTCAACTGGATCAGGATGTAGGTCGCGCACAGCACGATCTCGAACCACACGAGCTCGTACGTGATGAAGCGCGCGACCGTGATGTAACCGATCAGGAGCGCGATCAACGAAGCGACGATGGCGAGCGTGACGCCGGCATGGATCAGGCCGGCGAGCGTCGAGCGTTGCTCGGGTGCCTCGCCTGCCGCCGCGAGTGCGCTGCGCGCGCGGTTCGCGCGCAGCAGCGATGCGCCGACCGTCAGCGCGACGACGAGCGATACGATGCCGCGGCCGAGCAGCGTGACCGACAGGCTGGTATCGACGATCCGGTTGATCGATTCGAGCGTGCCCGACACCAGCAGCAGCGCGGCCAGGATGCTGGGGAACGGCTTCATCGCGAGCGCGACCGGGTCGGCGAGCGCAGGCAGTCGCCACGACGGATGCTTCGTGCAGAGCAGGGCGCGGCCGAGCCCGGCGATCAACGCGCAGGTTGCGGCGAGTTTCGCGAACTGGTCCCACAGATCGGTCAGCGACGGCGTGAGTTCGTAGTGGCGCGCGACGGCGAGGTAGAAAATCTGAATCGCGATGGCCGTCGCGAGGAAGGTCGACAGCGCGGTCGACAGCGCGAGCGCACTGCGGCGCAAGCGGGTGGGCGGCAGACGGTTCAGCGCGATCCACGCGAGCCCGCGCTCGATGAGCCGGCGGCCGCCGAGCCATGCGGCGAATGCGGCGATCAGCAGCAGCGTGGTGATCGCCCGTTGCCCGGGGACCCACGACGAATGCAGCATGTCGAACAGTTCGCCGTTGAAATCATCGAGCCGCTGGCGATCGTCCGGCGCCAGGTGGAACAGCGGCAGCCAGAACTGCGCGCTGAAGATGCTGCCCGAACGGAACGCGAGCTGGTTCTTCAGCAAGCTGCGGTGCAGCTTCGCGAACTGCTCGGTCAGGTTCGCGAGACTCGCCTTCTGGTCGGCGGCCTGCTTCAGCGCGGCATCGATCTGCGTCTTGCGCGCGTCGAGCGCGGCCCGCTGCTTCGCGACGGCAGGCGTTTCCGGTGCGGCGCCCTCGGCCGGCGGCGGGCCGAGCACGTCGAGTTGCGCCTGGACCTGCGCGCGTTGCGGCGTGAGATCGCTCTGCAGTTTCGCGACATCGGTGCTCAGTTCCTGCGCCGAATCGTCGAGCGCGTCCAGCTCCTTGCTGTTGGACGTGGTCGAGGTCTGCTGCTTGATGCGGTCCAGTTCCGCCTGCATCTGTTTGAGCTGGGCGACGGCGTCGGGCAGCGAGATGGCCGGCACGGATGCGCCGACGCCGCTCGCGACGGGAGCGGAAGCGGCGGCCGGGAATGCCGACGCGGTCGCAATGGCCGCGAACTGCAGCAGCGCGATCAGCGCGATCCGGCGGGCGTACGTGGATAGTCGTTGTATGGACATGGAATGCTTACGATTTGCCGACAATGCCGGTTGCCGAAAGGCAGCCGGAAGCCGGTAGTTGGCCCGCTAGCATGTTACCGGGGCGCGGAACGCGTGGTTGTACCGATTGCGTCTCGTCGTCCGCGGCGATATCGGCGGCGCGTGCCTGCGCGAAACAGCGCGGCAACCCCGTCGTTACCGGCCTGCGCGCGCGGCCGATGGCACCGGAGCGCCGCGCGGACGCGCTTTCCGTGCCCGACACACGGTTACGCAAGTTACACATTATCAGGCGGGAAAATGGGGCATCGGATTGTTTCGGCGCCTAGAACGCGTCCGGCCGGCTGCCTTGCCCATGCGTCAAACGGGCGTGCCGGTACAATGCAGCGATCCGCCCGGCGGCGGTTCGGCGGACGACGCACAACACGACACGATCAGGAGACGCGCCCAAGATGGCCTCAACGGACAGCCTTTACCAGGCACCTGCCCAATCCCCCTCCATCGACCCCGGTTCCATTTCGGCCCGCCTCGACCGCCTGCCGGCGACGCGCAGCGTCTGGAAGCTCGTGGTGCTGCTGAGCCTCGGCTTCTTCTTCGAACTCTACGACCTGCTGTACAGCGGCTACATCGCGCCGGGCCTCGTGAAAAGCGGCATCCTTTCCGCGACCACGCACGGCCTGTTCGGCACCACCGGCGTCGCGAGCTTCATCGCCGCGCTGTTTTCCGGGCTCTTCATCGGCACGATCGCGTGCGGCTTTCTCGCCGACCGCTTCGGCCGCCGCGCGATCTTCACGTGGTCGCTGCTGTGGTATACGGCCGCCAACATCGTGATGGCGTTCCAGGACACCGCGGCGGGGCTGAACTTCTGGCGCTTCGTCGTCGGTCTCGGCCTCGGCGTCGAGATGGTGACGATCGGCACGTACATCTCCGAACTCGTGCCGAAGCAGATTCGCGGCCGCGCGTTCGCGTGCGAGCAGGCGGTGGGGTTCGTCGCGGTGCCGGTGGTCGCGTTCCTCGCTTACCTGCTCGTGCCGCACGCACCGTTGGGCCTCGACGGCTGGCGCTGGGTCGTGCTGATCTGCGCGCATGGCGCGCTGTTCGTGTGGTGGATTCGCCGCGAACTGCCGGAAAGCCCGCGCTGGCTCGCGCAGCAGGGCCGGGTCGACGAAGCCGACCGCATCATGCGCGTGCTCGAGGCGAAGGTAGAAGCCGAATACGGCCGGCCGCTGCCGCCGCCGGCACCGGCCGAACCCGTCCCGCCGCGCGGCAGCTTCCGCGACATGTGGGTGCCGCCGTATCGCAGCCGCACGATCATGATGACGATCTTCAACGTGTTCCAGACTGTCGGCTTCTACGGCTTCGCGAACTGGGTGCCGACGCTGCTGATCAAGCAGGGCATCACGATCACGTCGAGCCTGATGTATTCGAGCGTGATCGCGCTCGCGGCGCCGATCGGCCCGCTGATCGGTCTCGCGATCGCCGACCGCTTCGAGCGCAAGTCGGTGATCGTTGCGATGGCGGCGGCGATCGTTGTCTGCGGGCTGCTGTTCAGCCAGACGAAGGTGGGTGCTTTCCTGATCGTGCTCGGCATCGGCCTCACGCTGGCGAGCAACATCATGTCGTACAGCTTCCACGCGTACCAGGCCGAGTTGTTCCCGACGTCGATTCGCGCGCGCGCCGTCGGCTTCGTCTATTCGTGGAGCCGCTTCTCGGCGATCTTCTCGTCGTTCGTGATCGCGGCCGTGCTGCGCGGTTTCGGCACGTTCGGCGTGTTCGCGTTCATCGCGGGCGCGATGGTGATCGTGATGGCGGCAATCGGTTGGATGGGGCCGCGCACGAAGGGCATCGCGCTCGAAACCATCTCGAAGTAGCGGGCAGGTGCGCACGCGTGTCGCACGGTTCGTTGCGGCATGCGTGCGAGGCGGTCACAGGTTTCCGGTTTGGGCCGTCCGGTCGCCAAGTTACTTTGTTGTGCGAATCAACCGGGAAGTGCGATCGAACCGGCTCGATCTCGCACGCGCTCGGCCGCAGACGAAACGTCAACACACGAGCTTGCCACGCTACGAATACGCAAGCGGCAACGAGTTGAAACAAAGCGTGACGAAGCGCAATTTCGCCGTGAAATCGCGATTTCCATCGCAGCCGATTCGCATATGGACGAGTAAAATGAAGGGCCTGACGACTCATTAGCCGCCATCGGAGCGCCCGCGTTGCATCGGCGAACGGCTCCGCCGCGAAGAGGCGTCGGCGCCGGGCGCACGCGATGCGCCGGACGTGTCGATGGCTTGCGCGGAAGATGCGCCGCTCGCAACAGCACGCTGCGGCGGCCGGATCGGCCGATGGCTTCGAACGTATGATTCTTGCCCACCTGGCGCGGCAATTTGCAAAGCCGCGTTGCCGTCACCGCGCAGTCGCCGCATACGTGTGGCTCGCTGCGACGATGTCGATTTCCGTTCTCGCCGAACGGCCTGCCTTTGCCGCGCCCGACGCGCCGTCGTCGGCCGTGCAATCGTCATCCGGTGCGTCGCCTGCATCGGTGGCCTCTCTCACGCATCCCGCTTCGTCCGCGCAGGCAGCGTCGGGCGCATCGGCCGCCGCGCCGACATCCGCCGCGTCACAAGCGAATCACGTGAATCACGCGGAACCCGCGAGCGCGGCATCGGGTGCGTCGGCCGCTTCCGCCGCGTCGGCCAGCGCGCCAGCATCGGCTGCCTCCGGCACGCCTGCCAGCGAGGCCGAGCCGCCTCCCCCCACTCCGCCGCGCCGGCATCCGCCGCTGTCGGCCGAGGAGGCGCAGAACGCGACGACGCGCGCGCTCGACATGCGCAAGCGTTTCACGCAGGAAGTCACGCGACGCCTGAACGTGCCGGCGAGCGAGCAGCGCGCGTATGGCGAGCGGCTCCAGCAAGCGCTCGCCGATGCGGATCTCGGCGATCTCGCCGGCGAATACGTCGCGATGGTCGACCGCGCGCCGAACGTGCAGGCGCTGTTCATCTATTTCCGCGCGACGCCGGCCAATGCGTGGCTGATGATCGGCGCATCGCCGGTCGGCACCGGGTTGCCGGGCCAGTACGACCATTTCCTGACGCCGCTCGGCGTGTTTCATCACTCGCCCGACACGATGGATTTTCGCGCGGAAGGGACGACGAACGAGAACGGCATTCGCGGCTACGGGCGCCGCGACATGCGCATCTACGACTTCGGCTGGGTGGACGGCGAGCGCGGCTGGGGCAAGGGCGGCGTGTCGCCGATGCGCTTCCAGATGCATGCGACCGATCCCGACCGGCTCGAGGCGCTGCTCGGCATCCGGCACTCGAAGGGGTGCGTGCGGATTCCCGCGTCGCTGAACACGTTCCTCGACCGGCACGGCCTGCTCGACGACGATTACCAGGCTCGCGTGGAGGCCGGCAAGTCGCTGTGGGTCCTGCGTCGCGATCGCGACGTCACGCCGATCGCGGGCCGCTATCTGGTCGTGATCGACAGCGCCCGCAAGACCCGCCCGGCGTGGTCGCCGATGCCGGGGCGCGGCGCATGGTCGAAGCTGCCGAAGGGTGGCGACACGGCGGACTGAGCGCCGGTGCGCCGAACACAGGCGGCGCGAGGATGAGAATAAATCCGTTTTATCGAGATATAAAGAAAGCAAACTTTTATTATCCGATCCGGGTTCGTATAGTCGAGTCCAGTTTCGCGGAACCCTGCCGCGCCTGGACCACCACCGACCACACGACCCGCATGAAAACTCTCTACAAGCTCGCTCCGCTCGCGATGCTCGGCGCCTTCGCGACCCATGCCTGTGCGCAAAGCAGCATCACACTGTACGGTCTCATCTCGGCCGGTGTCGGGTTCGCGACGAACCAGGGCGGCAAGAACGCGTGGCAGGCGCTGTCCGGCACGAACCAGAACCCGCGCTGGGGGCTGAAGGGCAAGGAGGATCTCGGGCAAGGGCTGTCCGCGGTGTTCCAACTCGAGAACGGCTTCAACGTGATGACGGGCACGGCCGCGCAGAACGGCCGCGAGTTCGGGCGCATGGCGTACGTCGGCCTGGCCGATCGCACTTACGGCTCGCTGACGTTCGGTCGCCAGTACGACGCGATCCACGACTACATCGGGCCCGTGATCATCGCGAGCAACGGCGTGAACATCGGCGACAACGACAACGGCTACAACGACATTCGCGTGCAGAACTCGGTGAAGTACGTGAGCCCCGTCTACTACGGGCTGAAGTTCACCGCGCTGTACGGCTTCAGCAATGCGACCGGTTTCGCGAACAACAGCGCGTACAGCTTCGGGCTCGGCTACGAACGCGGCCCGCTGCACTGGAGCGCGGTCTATGCGCAGTACAACCATCCTTACAGCGCGACGAACCAGGACGGCGCGATCGCGAACGACTACGCGTCGCCGCTGCTGATCTTCAGCAAGAGCGCGATGACGCCGGCCGCGTATGCGAGCCGGCAGCGGATCGCGGGCACGGGCGGCTTCTACACGATCGGCCGCGCGCAGTTCGCCGCGATGTTCACCGACGTGCGCTACGATTACCTCGACAATTCGCACCTGCACCTGCAGAACCTCGGCGTGAACGTCGTCTACACGATGACGCCGCAGCTCTTTCTGGGCGCCGCGTATGCGTTCACGAACGGCAAGTACGACGTGATCGACAAGCGTCCGAAATGGCATCAGGTGAACCTGCAGGCCGACTACTTCCTGTCCAAACGCACCGACGTCGCGCTGACGGTGATCGCGCAACAGGCGGCCGGCGACGCGGATCATGCGCAGATCTTCGCGTATGCGCGTTCGACCGGCACGCGCCAGATGATGGCGACGCTCGGCGTCCGGCACGTCTTCTGAGCACCCGACCATGAGCCATCCGATCGCATCCCGTCGCACCTTCCTGAAACTGTCCGCCGCGCTGGCCGGCACCGCGCTGCTGCCCGAAACGGGCGCATTCGCGGCAGGCGACGCTGCCGCGCGCCGCACGGTGATCATCGATACCGATCCGGGGCAGGACGACGCCATCGCGATCCTGTTCGCGCTCGGCGCGCAGGACCGGCTCGACGTGCGCGCGCTGACGGCCGTGGCGGGCAACGTGCCGCTCGACCTGACCGAACGCAATGCGCGGATCGTCCGCGACTGGGCCGGCCGCACGACGACGCTGCCGGTGTATGCGGGCTGCCCGCGCCCGCTCGTTCGCGAGCTCGTGACGGCCGCGAACGTGCACGGCAAGACGGGGCTCGAAGGCGTCGAACTGCACGCGCCGCGCGCACCGCTCGCCGCCGGTCACGCGGTGTCGTACCTCGTCGATACGCTGAGCCGCGCGACGCCCAACAGCGTGACGCTGTGCGCGCTCGGCCCGCTGACGAACATCGCGACCGCGCTGGTCGAAGCGCCGCAGATTCGCGCCGCGCTGCGCGATATCGTGCTGATGGGCGGCGCGTTCTTCGAGCGCGGCAACATCACGCCGGCCGCCGAGTTCAACGTCTACGTCGATCCGCAGGCGGCCGACGTCGTGTTCGGCAGCGGCGTGCCGATCGTCGTGCTGCCGCGCGACGTCGCGGTGAAGGCGCCGATCACGCCGGCGCGCGTCGCACCGTTCCGCGCGCTCGGCAACCGCTGCGGCGCGATCGTCGCGGACATCATGGAGGCGGAGCTCGCATACAACAGGAAGCGGCGCGGGATCGACGACGCGCCGATGTACGACCCGACGGCCGTCGGCTATCTCGTCGATCCGACGCTGTTCGGCGGACGCAAGGTGAATGTGGTGGTCGAGACGACCGGGCAGTGGACGCTCGGCGAGACGATCGTCGACTGGAACGGGCGCAGCGGCCGTGCGGCGAACGCGACGTGGATCAACGAGGTCGACGCGGACCGCTTCTACGCGACGCTCGTCGAGCGCATCGCGAAGCTGCCCTGAGCGCGCTCGGCAAGCGCGGCGAACGCGGCATCAGATGTGCTTCGCAATCCATTCGCGGCACGCGCGCACGTGCGGGCCGCGATCGTCGGCAGCGAGCGAGATCAGCGAGATCGCGCGCGTGACGCGCGGTTTGTCGACGCGTAGTGCGACGAGTTCGGGATCGTGCAGATGCATCGTGTAGAGGCTCGGCAGCACGGCGATCGCGAGGCCGTTGCGCGCGAGCGCGTAGAGCGGCTCGGTGTATTCCATCCGGTACGTGACGTTCAGGCGCAGCTTCCCGGCGCCGCCGGTGCGATGCAGCGATTCGCTGACGCTGCCGCGCACGAACACCGCGAGTTCGCGATCGACGAGCTTCGCCCACGTGACGCTCTTCGCGCGGGCGAGCGGATCGTCGTGCCGCACGACGATCACGATCTCGTCCTCGAACAGCTGCCGGTAGCGCAGCGTGCCGTCGTCGGTGTCCGGTTCGCGTACGCCGATGCCGAGATCCGCGACGCCGTCGCGCACCGCTTCGACGAGTGCGCTGTTCGGCAAATCGGTGAGCGTGAAGCGCAACGTCGGATGCGTGCCGCGCAATGCGTTGAGCGCGGGCAGCAGGCGGCCCGCGACCGACGGAATGAACGCGATGCGCACGGTCTGGATGCGTTCGCCGATGAGGCGCGTCATGTCGTCGAAGGTGCCGCGCGCCTGATTGAGCAGGCGTTCGGCGAGCGGTAGCACGGCTTCGCCGGCAGTGGTCAGCGTGAGTCGATGGGCGGTGCGTGCGAACAGGCGGCCGCCGAGCAGGAACTCGATCTGGCGGATCGACGCGGTGAGCGCCGGCTGCGTGAGCGACAGCGCCTGCGCGGCTTGAGTGAAGCTGCGTGCATGCGCAAGGACGACGAAGTGCTGGACCTGCCGCAGCGTGAGCGCGGGGAGCAGCGACGAGCGGTCGGACATCGGGCAATAACGGTCGGGATGCGGTACGCGGCAGTATAAGGCCGCGCTGCACGAACCGACACGGGACAATATTCGGAATCACAGGAGAACCACCATGTCAGCGACTGACACGATGCCGGCGCGCGCGCCGGCCAACTGGCTCGAACGCCGCTTCGCGCTCGCCGCGCGCGGCA
This sequence comes from Burkholderia sp. MSMB1459WGS, assembly GCF_001534535.1. Lineage (NCBI taxonomy): Bacteria > Pseudomonadati > Pseudomonadota > Betaproteobacteria > Burkholderiales > Burkholderiaceae > Burkholderia > Burkholderia sp. MSMB1459WGS. Next base: position 48,380 of record NZ_LPMU01000020.1, on the reverse strand, counting down.
CGAGCGTGCGCACCGAGACGATCGCGGGCGTCACGTCGTTCCTCGCGGCCGCGTACCTGCTCGTCGTGATCCCGTCGCTGCTGGCGACGGGCGGGATGGAGCGCGGCGCGGCGACGACCGCGACGATCGTCGTGTTCGTGCTGTTCACCACGCTGATGGGGCTGTACGCGAACCTGCCGTTCCTCGTCGGCCCCGGCATCGGCGGCTCGGTGATCATCGGCGTGACGCTCGCGACGACCGAGCACGTCGGCTGGCAGACGGGCCTTGGCATCGCGTGCGTGTCGGGCGTGCTGTTCTTCCTGCTGACGATCCTCGGCGCGCGCGGCGTCGTGGTGCGGCTGATTCCGGTGCAGATCAAGCTCGGCCTCGGCGCGTCAATCGGGCTGTTCGTCACGATGCTCGGGCTGCGCAATGCGGGGATGGTCGTCGCGAACGCGACGACCAACGCGTTCGCGCTCGGCGACTTCTCGCGGCCGGGCGCGCTCGTCGCGCTGATCGGTCTCGCGACGGCGATCGTGCTGCAGGCGCGCAAGGTGCCCGGTGCGATCCTGATCGCGATCCTCGTCGCGGCCGCGGCCGGCGTGCCGCTCGGCGTCACGCATCTGCCGGCGTCGTTCGTGTCGCTGCCGCACAGCATCGCGCCGATCGCGTTCAAGCTCGATATCGGCAGCGCGTTGAGCCTGGCCGCCGCGCCGTACCTGTTCGCGTTCTTCGCGGCGGAATTCTTCTCGACGCTCGGCACCGCGCTCGCGGTCGGCGCGAAGGCGAACCTGCTCGACGAACAGGGCAACCTGCCGAACATCAACCGGCCGTTCCTCGTCGATTCGCTCGCCGCGACGCTCGGGCCCGTGTTCGGCATTCCGGCGCTGACCGCGCTGATCGAATCGGCTGCAGGCGTCGAAGCCGGCGGCCGCAGCGGGCTGTCGTCGCTGGCGGCGGCCGTGCTGTTCGCCGCGATGTTGCTGTTCGTGCCGGTCGCGCTCGCGATCCCGAAGGAGGCGACCGCGCCGGCGCTGATCCTGATCGGGCTGTCGATGTTCGCGACGATCCGTCATACGCATTTCGACGACTTCACCGATGCGCTGCCCGTGATGTCGATGGTACTGCTCACGCTGATGTCGAACAGCTTCGGCACCGGCATTGCCGGCGGGCTGCTGTGCTACGTGCTCGTCAAGCTGCTGGCCGGCCGCTGGCGCGACGTGTCGTGGGGGCTCGTCGTACTCGCGATCCCGCTCGGCTATTACTTCTGGACCGTCGTGAAGCCGCACTGAGAGACGGCTTGCGCGACGCATCGCACTACCGCAAAAGAGACTGACATGAAGGGAACACCAGGCAACGTCCCGGCCGCGCGCACGGGCATCGAGATCACGCCGGCCCATCGGGCCTTCTTCCACGCGTTGCCGAAGGTCGAGCTGCATTGCCACCTGCTCGGCGCGGTGCGGCACGATACGTTCGTCGCACTGGCCGAACGCAGCGGCGCGCCGATCGAGCGTGCGGAGATCGACGCGTTCTACGCGCGCGGCGAGAAGCCGGTCGGCGTGCTGCACGTGCTGCGCGCGCTCGACCGGTATCTGCTGACGCAACCCGACGACCTGCGACGAATCGCATACGAGTATCTGGAAGACGCGGCCGCGCACAACGTGCGGCACGCGGAGTTCTTCTGGAATCCGACGGGAACGGTGCGGGTATCGGGCATCGCGTATGCGGACGCGCAGGCCGCGATCGTGACCGCGATCCGCGATGCCGCGCGCGATTTTCGAATCGGCGCGCGCCTGATTCCGAGCATCGATCGCGAGCAGGATCCCGACGAAGCGGTTGCGGTCGTCGAGTGGATGAAGGCGAATCGCGCGGACGAAGTCGCGGGGCTCGGCATCGACTATCGCGAGAACGACCGGCCGCCCGAGCTGTTCTGGAAGGCGTACCGCAATGCACGCGCGGCCGGCTTTCGCACGACCGCGCATGCGGGCGAATTCGGGATGCCGTGGCGTAACGTCGAGACGGCCGTCGATCTGCTGCAGGTCGACCGTGTCGATCACGGCTATACGATCGTCGACAATCCCGAGCTGTGCGCGCGCTACGCGGAGCGCGGGATCGTGTTTACCGTTGTGCCGACGAATTCGTACTATCTGCGCACGCTGCCGCCGGAGCAATGGGCCGAGCGGCATCCGATGCGCAAGATGCCCGGCCTCGGGTTGAAGATTCATCCGAACACCGACGATCCGACGTTGCACAAGGTCGATCCGAGCGAGGCGTGGGAACTGATGTTCAGTCATTTCGGCTTCACAGTGGCCGACTTGAAGCAGTTCATGCTGAACGGGATCGACGGCGCGTGGGTCGACGATGCAACGAAGGCTGCGTGGCGTGCCGCATGGTCCCCGGAGTTCGATGCGCTCGCTGCAGCGCTTGCGGCGGGTTGAGCGAGCCGCCGGCATCGCGCAACCCGGCGTAGCGGGGCACCAGGCTCGCGATTTCGGTGGTGCCTGACGTCGTGCGGCGTTCAACGTCGATGGACGACGAAGCCGGCGGTGATGCGTGCCCGGCCCACTTCGTTCAGGCGGGCCCGGGGGCGTACGAGTCGTTCGGGCCGGATGTCCCGCATCCGTAGCGTCATCGCTGCGCACCGTTGGCCGCAGCAGGCTCCCTTTCAGGCTGGCATCCGCCGCTTGCGTTCGCTATATTGGCGTCCGGCGGCATCCGGTCGTGATGTCGCCGCCGTGCGCGCCCGCGCCGGCATTCCAACAGCAATTCGAACCTGAGAGGCTCCACCGTGCGCATTCCGGTTTTCTGTCTGATGTTGTGCGTCTCGCTGTCCGCGCGAGCCGGCAGTGCCTGCGATGGGCTGCTCGGCGATTACGCGCCGGCCGCCGGCAAGCCTGCGACCATGCGGGTCGAGAAGGTGGGGAGCGACATCGTGCTGCGTGCGCGTGATGGCGGCCGCTGGAGCCTCGATACGGCTCCGGCGCACGAGGCCGAACTCGATACGGACGGTCCGGAGAAACCGCCTGCCGACGCATGCGTGCTCGAGGTGCCGGGCGGCCAGCTGGTCAGGATGCCGATCGGGACGCCGTATCAGGTCACGTCCATCGCGGGCAACGGCTTCACGACGAAGCATTCGACCACCGGCGTCCTGCTGCTGAGGACGCAAGGCTTCCAGGTCGATGGCATCGAACTGTATCGGGTCGCGCGCAGCGGCGGTTCACCGTCGGCGCCGTGAGGGCGGTTGCCGCGCGCTGACGGCGAGCGGACCAGCAGGTTGCGGCATACGGCGACACAACAACGAGGCGGCTCCTTCCGATGGGCAATCGAGCATATCTGTACCTCCAGGCCGGTGACGGCGACGACGCGCGAACGATCCCGTTCGCGGAATCCAATAACCACTTCCCCTTGCTGTGGCGCGTGCTGCTTGCCGACGGCGGCGCAGGCGACGCGATTACCGATCAGCGCGTGTTCGACGCCGGCACGCCGAATCTCGTGAGCGACGCCCGTGCCGCGCATGTGCGCGTTAGCCGGCTCGCATCGTTCGTCATCGCGTATCCGCTGCCGGGCGACGATCCGGCGCTCGCACGCCAGTTCGATGCGCTCGTGCATCATCTAGGCGAATCGATCGATGCGCTCGGCGACGCGCATGGCGCGCCGCGGCTGTCCGCGAACCTCGACGAACTGTCATGGTTCGACGACGGCGATCCGAACGACTACATCGCCGAGGAGCGCGATGCGTGCACGCGCCTGTGGTGGCGCGTCGCGAACTGCATGGACTTTCGCGACGTGCGCGGCGTGCGCGACGTGCTCGAGATCGACACGCCCGCCGACTGGCGCGACTGGGCATGGGGCTTCGGGTTCGGGGGGCTGTCGCACTACTACTTCTGGCATCAGGAGCCGCCGCGCAGCGCGACCTACGACGATCTGTTCGGCGGCGGCGAACTGCATGGCGACTATCTCGGCGACGGCACGTTCAGCTTTCGCTCGCGCAACGGGCAGTGGGGCGTACGGCGCGAAACCGACGATGCATGGCGCGTGATCGTACCGCCCGAATGGGCGAACCTGTGGGCCAGCGGCGCGCGTAACGGCCGGCTGCTGTGGGCCGCGCGCGACGGCAAGGTCGGGCTGTTGCTGGCCGACGGCGACGGGACGCGGATCGTGCGCGAACCGGCGTTCGACGCGGTGTGGAATTTCAGCGGCGACGTCGCGTGCGTGCGCGTAGGCGAGCGGTTCGGGCTCGTGCGCACGGATGGTGCGTGGGTGATCGAGCCGACGCTCGATGATTTCGGCGAGTTCACCGACGGCGTTGCGTCCGCGAGCCTGGGCGGCCGTTGGGGCTTCGTCGACACGCATGGCGCGTGGGTGATTCCGCCGCGTTTCGACGACGCGCACGAATTCGTGAACGGCGCCGTCGCGGCGGTAGCCGAAGGGGAGCAGTGGGGGCTGATCGGGCGCGACGGTCAATGGCGCGCGCAGCCCGAGTGGGCCGCGCTCGAATGGTCGTCGGAGTGCGGCGCATTCGTCGCGCGGCGCAACGGTCACGTCGGTCTCGTCGATGCGAAAGGCCGGGTGACCGTCGGACCGCATTACGCGGAAGTGGTCCCGCTGACCGACGGCGACCGCGCGGAAATGTTCGACGAACTCGGCGCGATCCGCCATATCGTGCGGCGCGACGACGGACGTTGCGCGATCGTCGACGGGCAGGGTCGTGTGCTGACGCCGTTCGACTTCGTCAACATGGGCGCGCTGTCGTGGTTGCCCGACGACGAAGCGGTGCCGGGCGAGCTGTTCACGCGTTACGCGATCGGCGTCCTGCCGGGCGAGCCGGTGCAAATGGCGATCTGCGATCTCGAGACGGGCGCGACGATCGCGCAGGGACGCTACGACGACGTGGCCGGGCTATTCTGGGGCGCCGATCACGGCTGGCTGGCCTGCGTGCAGGATGACGACGGCAACGACGTGCGCGCGACGGTGTTGCGCGCGGACGGCACCGTGCTCCATCCGGCGCATTACACGCGGCTTGGCGACGACATGCTGTTCGACGACGACCGCGACGACGATGCCGCGCATGCGACGCCGATGCCGTGGTTCGTTCGCCGTGTCGAGATCGCGCAGCGCTGGAGCATGGACGAACCGGTCGCCGCACTGCGCGACGACGGCGTGCCCGTGTGGCTATACGCGGACGGACACGCGACGACGACGCCCCGGTAGCCCGGAGCGTCGCCGGCACGTCAGCGAAAGAACCTCAGCCAGTCGAACCAACCCGAATGCTGCGCACGCCGCCTCGGCGCCGGTGCGCTGCGCGGCCGGAAGTCCGGCGAGAACTGCACGTGCGGATCGATCGCATGCGCGCGCAGCGCCGCATCGTAGAACGATCCGACGATCGGCAGCGCGCTGTGCGCGCCCGCGCCCCAGTAGTCGCTGCGCAGCGTCACGTTGCCGTCGTCGAAGCCGACCCACGCGCCGGCCACCAGTTGCGGATGCATCAGGATGAACCAGCCATCCGTGTTGTCCTGCGTCGTGCCGGTCTTGCCCGCGACGTCGATCCGAATTCCGTAGCGCGAGCGGATGTCGGCGCCGGTGCCGTAATCCACGACGCCGCGCATCGCGTCGACGAGCGTCTGTGCCGCGGCCACCGGTAACGCACGCTCGGGCGGCGCACTGCCGAACGCGGCGAGCACCTTGCCGTCGCGATCCTCGATGCGCGTGATCATCTGCGGCGCGACGTACACGCCGCGGTTCGCGATCGTGCCGTACGCGGACACCATTTCCTTCAGCGTGACAGGGCTCGTGCCGAGCGCGAGCGACGGCACCGCGTCGAGCGGGCTGTCGCGCACACCCATCGCGCGCGCGAGCTGCGCGACTTTCGCGGCGCCTTCGTGCTGCATGACCTGCGCGGTGATGCGGTTGCGCGACAGCGCCAGCCCGTCGCGCAGCGTCATCGGCTCGCCGGTCGGCGGCTCCGCATCGGTCGGACGCCACACCGAGTGCGCGTCGATCGGGATCGCGACGGGGCGGTCGACGAACGTATCGCCCGGCCGCATCCCGTCCGCGAACGCGGCCGCATAGACGAACGGCTTGAAGGTCGAACCCGGCTGGCGCCGCGCCTGCGCGACGTGATCGAACGGCGCGCTGCCGAAATCGGGGCTGCCGACCCATGCGCGGATCGCGCCGTTGCGCGGATCGATCGCGACGAAGCCGGCTTGCACCAGCGTCTTGCGCTCGCACAGCGCCCGCATGAATGCGCGATTCGCGCCGAGCTGCTGCAGCGCAACTCCGTCGGCGAGCCCGGTGTCGCGTGCCTGCCGATACTCGGGCGTCTGGCGCATGAAGCCGCGGAACAGATCGTTGCGCAGCCCGCAGCCGGACGGCCCGCGCCACGCGCCGTCGGCGATCGCCTGCAGCCGTTCGGTCTGCCGCGTCAGCGCCTGCGTGGCCATGTCCTGCAGTCGCGCGTCGAGCGTCGTGCGCACGACGAGGCCGTCCGAGTAGAGATCGTGGTCGTTGCGGTCGGCCCACGCGATCAGCCACTTGCGCAGTTGCACCGCGAAATGCGGCGCGAGGCCCGGCTGCGCCGTCTGCGGCTCGAAGTCGACGCGCAGCGGCTGGTGCTGCAGTTTCGCGAGTTGCCGCGGCGACAGCATGCCCATCTGCGCCATCCGGCCGAGCACGATGTTGCGCCGCTGGACCGCGCGTTCCGGATTCAGCACCGGATTGTAGTAACTGTTGCCCTTCAGCATCCCGACGAGCGTCGCGCTTTCCGCGATGTCGAGCTGGTCCGCCGACTTGCCGAAGTAGGTGCGCGCGGCCATTTCGACGCCGTAAGCGTTGTACAGGAACGGCACGGTATTCAGGTAGGTTTCGAGAATCTCGTCCTTGCTGTACACCGATTCGATCTTGAACGCGGTGATCAGCTCCTTCATCTTGCGCGTGAGCGTCGGCGCGCGGCCGACTTCGTCGGGATACAGGTTGCGTGCGAGCTGCTGCGTGATCGTCGAGCCGCCCTGGCGGCTGCCCGAGAACGTCTGCAGCCCGGCCGCGAGCGTGCGGCGCCAGTCGATGCCGTGATGCGCATAGAAGCGGTGATCCTCGGTCGCGATCAGCGCGTCGACCATGTGCGGCGAGATCTGCTTGAGCGGCACCCATTCGCGGTTCACGGGCCGGAATTCGGCGATCAGCTGGCCGTCGGCCGACAGCACACGCGCGGGGCGGTCGATGCGCGCCTTGCGGATGTCGCCGATGCTCGGCGTGAACGGAACGAACGCGAGCAGGACCAGCAGGCCCAGCACGGGAATCGCGGCGAGCGTCAGCGTCACGCCGCGCCGGGTCGGATGGCGCAGGCGATGCAGCGCGCCGGCGCACAGTGCGCGCACGCGCGTGCGGCACGCGGCGGCGAGCGGCGCGACACGGGCGCGGCAACGGAGCCACGCATCTCGGAGAAACGGCACGAAGCGATTCAAGGCGGCAGGGGCGCGGAACGAAGACGCGCGATCCTAGCAAACGGAACCCGCGCGCCGGCCGCCGAAACGGCCGTTTGCTTGCAGGATTTACAGACGATTACGTTTGTTGCCCGCCGCCAACCTTTTATCGCGCGCGGGGCCGCGATTCCACCGACGAAACCACGTCCGCGAGCCGCTGCGCGGCCGCTTCCATCTGCGCGCGGCCGAATCCGCCGAAGCCGAGTACGAGCCCGGGGCGCGCCGTGCCGGGCGCGAACATCGGCGACACCGCACGCACCGCGACACCGGCCCGGGCGGCGCGCGCGACCACGTCGAGATCGTCGATGCCCGCCGCGAGCCACAGCACGACGTGCATCCCCTGGTCGCCCGGCTGTACCCACGCGCGCTCGCGCGGTAGCCGCGCGCCGAGCGTGTCGATCAGCAGCGCGCGCTGTTCCGCATAGACGCCGCGCACGCGGCGGATGTGGCGATCGAGATGGCCTTCGGCGATGAACGCGGCGAGCACGTGCTGGTCGGCGGTCGGCGCGTGGCGGTCCATCAGCGCGCGCGCGCCGCAGAACGCGGGCACGAGATCGTCGGGTGCGATCACGTAGCCGAGCCGCAGCGACGGAAACAGGATCTTGCTGAAGGTGCCGAGATAGATCACGCGGTCGGGCGCGAGGCCCTGCAGCGATGGGAACGGATAGCCTTCGTAGCGCAATTCGCTGTCGTAGTCGTCTTCGACGACCCATGCGCGGTGCGCGCCCGCCCACGCGAGCAGCGCATTGCGCCGCGCCATGCTCAGCGGCATGCCGAGCGGGTACTGGTGCGACGGCGTGACGAACGCGGCGCGCGCATCGGGCGCGAGACGCACGCCCGCGTCGACGTCGAGGCCGTCGGCGTCGACCGGCACGCGCACCATCGCGTCGCGCCGCCCGGTGCTTTCGAGCAGCGCGGTGATGCCGCGATAGGCCGGATTCTCGACCCACGCACGATCGTTCTCGCCGAGCAGCACCTGGCTCGCGAGATGCAGCCCCTGCTGCGTGCCGCTCGTGATCACGACCTGGCCGGCATCGCAGCGCACCGAGCGCGACCGGCGCACGTAGTCGGCGATCGCCTCGCGCAGCGGCAGCGCGCCTTGCGGATCGGCATAGCCGGACGGCGCGCCGGCGCCGCGGGCGCGCAGGCGATTGCCGAGCCGGCGCCAGATGTCGTCGGGCGCGGTGAGGCCGACCGGCACCGAGATCGCGAACGGCATGGCCGGCAGCGGATTGAATTCGTGGGCGAGCCGCGCGAAGGTGGCGGCGGGCTCGGGCAGGCCGTCGCGCACCGGGCGCCGACGCCGGGCGGGCGGCTCGGGCTCGGTGCCGGGCGCCGCCTCCGCGAGCGCGTTCGCGACCCGCGTGCCCGCGCCGCCGCGCGATTCGAGAAAGCCTTCGGCGACGAGCTGCGCATACGCATCGACGACGGTGCCGCGCGCCACCTGCAGCGACGCGGCCAGCAGCCGTGTGGAAGGCAGCGCGTCGCCGGGCCGGACGTCGCCGCGGCGCACCGCGTCGCGCAGCGCCTGCGCGAGCTGGCGGCTCAGGTCGCCGGCTGCGCGGTCGAGCGCGCCGAGCGACGGGATTTCGACGATCCGGGCCGTTCTTGCCATGATTCTGGTCTGCTGAAATTGTTTTAAACCGGCTCTACAGGATAAACCAGTTTGCAGTCACAATCGAACCATGACGGGCCAGCACCCGCGCCATTTCCCACCCCGTACGACCGTGGAGCCGACATGTACATTCCTGCCGATTACAACGAGCCCAACCCCGACGCGCTGCGCGAGCTGATCGTGCAGCATCCGTTCGGCAGCCTGATCACGCACGGCAAGAACGGGCTCGACGCGATCCATATTCCGTTCGTGCTGATGCCCGACGACGACGGCGGGCTCGGCGAACTGCACGCACACGTCGCGCGTGCGAATCCGGTCTGGCAGGACGTCGCGGACGGCGACGAGGTGCTCGCGATCTTCCGTGCCGGCGACGCATACATCTCGCCGGGCTGGTATCCGAGCAAGCAGGCGACGCACCGGGAGGTGCCGACGTGGAACTACCGGGTCGTGCATGCGCACGGCCGCATCACGGCGCGCGACGACGAGAAGTTCGTGCGCGGCGTGGTCGCGCGGCTGACGCGCACGCACGAAGCGTCGCAGCCGGTGCCGTGGAAAATGGGCGACGCGCCGCAGGACTTCATGGACGGGATGCTGCAATCGATTGTCGGGCTGCAGATCAAGATCACGCAGCTCATCGGCAAGCGCAAGCTCGGGCAGAACAAGCCCGAGGCCGATATTCGCGGCGCGGGCGAAGCGCTGGTCGCGAACGGCAATCTCGCGATCGGGAAGGCGATGCTGGCGGAAGCCGACTACAAGAACGAATAACTGGGCGGCCGCCAGATGAGGGCGGCCGTCGCTGAGATCAGATATGCAGTATGCGTACGCTCAGGAATGACAAAAGCCAATGTATTGAGACGGCGATTGCAAAATATCCGAAGATGACTTCCGGGCGACGGCGGCGAGCGAACAGGCCGAAACCCAATGCTGCAAAGATGGCGGGTGGTCCGAACACATGGATAAACAGCAAGAGAGTCGAATGAAGGGTGGGGGCGCATGCGTCAACACCACCACCGCATTCGCCAGGGTGAGGTGCACAAAATCGTGCAAAACTGGCGCATATGCGCGCGTCTATCGCCGCCCATACAACGACGCTGATAAAGCCAGAGATAGCGAAAGCGACTGCGGCGAGAAAGCGTCGCATCATTTGATTTCCCAAAAATGGATCTGTTTAGCGTTGCGGAGGTCGGACCAACCAAAATCTGTTCCAGGCAAGAACGCCTGAAAACCGAAGGCCCGGCCAAACGTTGCTACAACACCGGGTATGCTGCTGACGGTCAGTCGTGATCCGCTCCATAAATCTATATGGCCACCACTCGCGTTCTCGGCCGATTCGCCGCTGCGCGTCCAGTATCTTGAGAAGTGGATGATGCCGGTGCGGCCTTTGACCTTCGACTCCCAATCCTTCCCAGTAATGTTTTCGGCTTTAGGAAGACCTGCGAACGGCTGTAGCTGCAACCATGCACCCAGCTCATCAGCACGTGTTGCGGTGGGCTTCCCGTCAAGCAAGATACGGCCGATCGTCTTTGCGCCCGACATCGGTTTGACGTTCCTTGCATTGAACGACTTCATTCCGATACCGACACGGTGCAGAGTTACGCTAAGGCGAATGGCGCATTGATTGGCATACGTCGGATCGCGGTACGGATTGCCGGACGGGAAGTTATCCCAAAGCTCTTTGAAGGCGACTCCTGCTAATGGCACCTCTTTCTCAGAATCTTTCGTGTCGGTAGTCCGGATTTTCGTGGGCTCGGTGTGTGGCATCGGTTACTCCCCGTTTCGCTTTGACAGCGCGTCATCACCCCAGTAGACGGTGTAATCGCTTGCCTCGTTACCGGTATGGATGCGGGGAAGTTTTCCGCTTGAATCAAGACGCCCGAAATGCATACGACCGTCAGACGTTTCGATATAGTAGGGCAATCCTTCCGTTACCTCCTTGGTCGCCCTTACCCGCTCGTCGAAAGCGCCTTTCCTGATCGATGTGATTCCGCCTGTCAGCGTGCGGCTCGAAATGACTTCCCCGAGACCTTTTATCCCGTCATTGCACCAAGCTTCGCCGGCAAGCAATGCAACGATGTGCGGTGGAGTAGCGCAGTCGCACAGGACGACGTCGTTATCCAGCGCGACCTCTCCCCGAAGCTTGATCCGGTATGGGCCGCCGGCTTTTGCGATGGTGCCGACTTTTTGGCACACGGTACAGAATGCGTTACCCCCGATCAGGGCGGCTTGATGCCCGTGTACAAGAAACGGCGGGCCGTCGTATGCGTTAACCGTCCCACCGCTTGAAAGACTATCGCCCACGACTGCAATTCTTCTTTTCATTGATCGGCCCTCTCGGAAAGCCGTCATCGTAGCCGTGTCGCGCAATAGCGCATCTCGATATTGATAGGGTTCCTTGAACCACGCACGTTTAAAGCGGTAATTGTCAGGAGGAAACACACCCACTGCGACTCATGCATCCCAGGTGGGTGGGTTTGACGTTTCCGAATTAGTTTCCCCGCGGCTGCATACCGTCTATTGCTGTCGTGCTCGACCTTCTCCCGCCTGCGCAAGCGCCCCCCGAATCGCGGCCTCCGTCTTGTCGTACCCGCCTTCGCCATACCGCGTATAGACGATCTTGCCGTTCGCATCGATCAGGTATAGCGCGGGCCAGTACTGGTTGCCGTACGCGCGCCACGTGTCGTAGCGGTTGTCCTGCGCGACCGGATACCGGATGTCGAAGCGCCTGATCGCATCGGCCACGTTCTTCGCGTCGCGTTCGAACGGATATTCCGGCGTATGCACGCCGACCACGACGAGCCCCTGGTCGCGATACTTCCGATACCAGTCGTTCACGTACGGGATCGTATGAATGCAGTTGATGCACGAGTATGTCCAGAAATCGACGAGCACGACCTTGCCGCGCAACTGGTCGAGCGTCAGCGGCGGGCTGTTGTGCCAGCGGTCGATGCCGGTGAAACCGGGTGCCGTCGTGCCGGCCGGCGACGCCTGCACGCCCGCGTCGTCGCGGGTGCCGGCGAAGGCGGCGAGCCCGGCCGTGGCGGCGAGGGCGATGACGAGGGCGGCGGTCTTGAGTCGGGGCAGCATGGCGTTCTCCTGATCTTTGGGGGCCGCGGCGCGATGGCGGCGGCCGGGACGGGTTTCGACAGGCCCCATTAGGCGGCGCCGACGTATCTGCGATGTGTCCGGCCGGCCGCGCATGTGCAATGTTGTGTGTCGCTGCGGCGGCGCGATACATTGGGATACAAACGCGCGGCCGCCGTGCGGTATAAAAGCGGACATCGCCCGCCCGAACGAACCCGACACCGATACCGACAACGACTCATGGAAAAGATCGACCACGTGCTGATCGTCGACGACGATCGCGCGATCCGCGAACTGATCGCGGACTACCTGGAGAAGAACGGCATGCGCGTGTCGCTGGCCGCGAACGGCCGCGAGATGCGCAACGTGCTGGACGACGGCGCGCCCGACCTGATCGTGCTCGACCTGATGCTGCCCGGCGAGGACGGCCTGACGCTGTGCCGCGACCTGCGCGCCGGCAAGTTCCGCACGGTGCCGGTGCTGATGCTGACCGCACGCGGCGAGGAAACCGACCGCATCATCGGCCTCGAGATGGGCGCCGACGATTACCTGGCCAAGCCGTTCGCGGTGCGCGAGCTGCTCGCGCGGATCCGCTCGGTGCTGCGCCGCGCGCGCATGCTGCCGCCCGGCATGCAGGTGACGGAAACGGCCGCGCTGCTCGCGTTCGGCGAATGGCAGCTCGATACGACCGGGCGCCACCTGCTCGACGCCGACGGCACGCTGGTCGCGCTGAGCGGCGCCGAATACCGGCTGCTGCGCGTGTTCCTCGACAACCCGCAGCGCGTGCTGACGCGTGACCAGTTGCTCAACCTCACGCAAGGGCGCCAGTCCGACCCGTTCGACCGCTCGATCGACCTGCTCGTGAGCCGGCTGCGCCAGCGCCTGCGCGACGGCGCGCGCGAACCGCGCTACATCAAGACGCTGCGCAACGAGGGCTACGTGTTCTCGTCGGCCGTGACCGCCGTCGGCGGTACGCCATGAGCGCGCGCATGCCGTGGCGCTGGCCGCGCTCGCTGTTCGCGCGGCTCGCGCTGATCCTGTGCGTGGGCCTCGCGCTCGCGCAGACGCTGTCGTTCTGGCTCACCGTGACCGAGCGCGACCAGGCGACCACGAACCTGATGATGGGCTACATCGAGCGCGAGGTCGCGAGCTCGGTCGCGCTGCTCGACCATCTGCCGCCGGCCGAGCGCACCGCGTGGCTGCCGCGCCTTGCGCGGCGCAGCTATGCGTTCATCCTCGGGCCCGGCCAAACCGGCACGCCGCCGGAGGCGCGGCTGTCGGCGCGCGTCGAGCGCTCGATTTCGGACGGCATCGGCGGCGACTACCCGCTGACCGCGAATTCGATCCCCGGCGACCGCGAACATCTGCAGGTGCATCTGCGGCTGACCGACGGGTCGCCGCTGACGATCGACATCCACCCGATGTCGACGGTGCCGCTGTCGGGCTGGCTGCCGGCTGTGCTCGTGGTGCAGCTCGCGGTGCTGGCCGCGTGCTGCTGGCTCGCGGTGCGGCTCGCCACGCGGCCGCTCAAGCAGCTCGCGCAGGCCGCCGACGCGCTCGGCCCTGATCTGAAAGGCGAGCGGCTGAGCGAAGAGGGGCCGTCGGAAGTCGCGCGCGCCGCGCGGGCATTCAACGCGATGCAGGACCGCATCGCGCAGTACATGGCCGAGCGCATGCAGATCCTCGCGTCGATCTCGCACGATCTGCAGACGCCGATCACGCGGATGCGGCTGCGCGTCGACGTGATGGACGACGACACGCAGGGTGCCAAGCTGCGCCAGGACCTGCTGGAGATGGAGCATCTGGTGAAGGAGGGCGTCGCGTACGCGCGAACGCTGCACGGTACCGAGGAAGCCGCGCGCCGCATCGATCTCGACGCGCTGCTCGACAGCATCGTGTACGACTACACGGATGCCGGGCAGGACGTCGCGCTGCACAGCCGCGCGCCGCTCGCGCTCGTCACGCGGCCGAAGGCGCTGCGCCGCATCGTCGGCAACCTGGTCGACAACGCGCTGAAGTTCGCGGGCGCGGCCGAGATCGACGTGCAGGCGGCGCCGGACGGCGGCGCGGTGATCGCGGTGCTCGATCGCGGGCCCGGCATTCCGGACGATCAGCTCGACGCGGTGTTCGAGCCGTTCCGGCGCGTGGAGACCTCGCGCAATCGCGATACGGGCGGCACGGGGCTCGGCCTCGCGATCGCGCGGCAACTCGCGCTTGCGATGGGCGGCACGCTCACGCTGAACAACCGGCCCGACGGCGGCGGGCTCGAAGCGAGGCTGACGCTGAGAAATGCGGGATGACGCGATGCGGCGCGCGAGCGTCGCGGTTTCGGTCGCGGGCCGATGCGTGTGACGGGTGCGATATGTGCGACGTCGTACGCGTTGCGGATGCGCGTCAGCAGCGGCCGGTGCGCAGCGCGACGGTCCAGTCGTCGCGGCCGCGCGAAGCCGCGACGGCGGCGGCCGTGTGCCAGTCGTATTCGACCGCATGGAATTCGACGGTCCAGCCGGCCGCCGTGCGCGACACCATCGCGTAGCGCGCATGGGGCGAGCCGGTCTCGATCCGGTGCGGATGCGGCAGGTCGTCCGCGTACGCCTGCAGCCCGACGCTGCCCGGATTGACGATCAGCCGGCCGTCGTCGAGCTTCGCGGTACGCGGCACGTGCGTGTGGCCGCACAGGATCAGCGACGCCGCCGTGTCGCCCGCGCGCTGCGCGACCTCGTCGGGCGTGGCCGCGCGGCAGCCGTCGGGCGTGACCGTTTCGAGGAAATAGACGAGATCGCTGGCCGGCGTGCCGTGCACCATCAGCACGTCGCCGTCGAGCATCAGGCGTTCGGGCAGCGCGGCGATCCAGTCGAGCTGGTCGGCGCGCAGTGTGTCGTGCGCCCAGCGATCGGACAGCCGCATCGCATCGCGATCGTAGGTGAGCAACTGCCGTTCGTGATTGCCCTTGACGGTCGGCAGGCCGAGCGCGATCAGGCGGTCGGCCGTCTCGGCCGGATGGAGCGCGCCCGACACGATGTCGCCGAGATTGACGATCACGTCGGCGCCGCGGCGGCGGACGTCGTCGAGCACCGCGTCGAGCGCGGCGAGATTGCCGTGGATGTCGGACAGCGCGGCGATTTTCATGGCGGGGCGTCGATGAGGAGAGCGGCGATTGTCGCGCAATTCGGCGCGGGTCGTCCAATCGCGTCGCGTCGCGGCGTCGGCGCGCGAGGCCGCGGGCGGCGCGTCAGTCGGTCGCGAGCCGTGCGTACATCGCGAAATCGCCCGGCGTGCCGCGCACCATCTTGTAGGCGCGCAGCAGCCCTTCGTAGCGGTAGCCGCACTTCTGCAGCACGCGCGCGGAGCCCGCGTTGCCGATCAGCACGACGGCCTGCATGCGAATGAAGCCGCCGTGCGCGAACGCCCATGCGGTGACGGCTTCGCATACCGCGCTCGCGATGCCGCGCCCCCAGTGCGACGGCGCGAGGTCGTACGCGATCTCCGCCGAGCGGTTCACGGTGGACACCGTATGCAGCCCGATCGTCCCGGCGAGCGCGTCCGACGCCGTGTCGACGATCGCGAGACGCCGGACCGAATCCGGATCGGCCGATTCGATGTCGTCGAACAGCGGCAGCAGATCGTCGGGCGAGCGCAGGTTCCAGCTCGTGTGGCGGACGACGTCGGGATTCGACAGATACGCGTACCACGCGTCGAGGTCCGCGCGTTCGAGTTGCCGGAGCGACAGGCCGGGGAATCCGGAGCGGGGCGGTGCGGCGATTCTCATCGAACCGGGCGCCTACGCGGCATGGCGTCGGTACAGCGCCAGCGACCCGGCGAGCGCGACGAGCATCGCGCCGCACGTGCGTTCGAGCCACAGCGCGCCCGAGCGCTTCAGCAGCCGCACCGCGCGTGCGCCGAGCAGCGCGTAGCCGAACATCACGACGCCGTCGAGCAGCGCGAACGTGACCGCGAGCGCGACGTATTGCGGCGCGAGCGGCGCCTGCGGATCGAGGAACTGCGGCAGGAACGCGGAGAAGAACAGATAGCCCTTCGGGTTCGTCACCGCGGTCAGGAAGCTTTTCGCGAAGATCGACGCGTGGTGTCCGGAGGCCGTGCCGCCTTGCGCGGCCGCGACGTCGAGCGATCCCTTCGACATCAGCAGCCGGATGCCGACATAGGCGAGGTAGGCGGCGCCGAGCCATTTCACGACCGAGAACCAGAACGCCGACGCCATCAGCAGCGCGCCGAGGCCGAGCGCGACCGCGACGATCAGCACGAAGTCCGACAGCATCGCGCCCGCGAAACCGTAGGCCGCGCGGCGCACGCCGTAGCGCGAGCCGTTGGTCAGCGCGAGTAGCACGGTCGGGCCGGGTGTCGCGATGCCGACGAACGCGACGGCAGCGAAGATCAGCAGGGTCGTTTCATGCATGAAGAAGCTCCCGGTGGAAGGCGCGCAGCCGATTTTCGTCCGCGTCGCCCCGCGCTGTACAGGCGCGACGGCCGCACGCCCGGCCGCGCATCCGACTATCTCAATTTTGACAAGAAACTGTTGTCATTATTCCGCTTTGGAACGGAACCGGTTCCAACTACCATACCGGCCGCAGCGGGCATGCCCGCCGCTTCGTCGCGCGCGAACGTCACCGGCCTCGCACCGCCGGCGGATGTCGGCGCCCGCGCGCTACTCGCCATAGCCAGAACAACGGGTTCACCGCCCGGAGACATGAAACCATGAACAAGCAACTGATCGCAGCCCCGCTGCTGCTCTCGCTCGCGGGTATCGCCGCCGCGCAAAGCTCCGTCACGCTGTACGGCATCGTCGATGCGGGCGTGACCTATCGCAGCAACGAACGCGTCGGCTCCGCGGGCGCATACACCGGGCATTCGAGCGTCGGGCTCACGACCGGCAACCTGTCCGGCAGCCGCTGGGGCATCAAGGGTTCCGAGGATCTCGGCGGCGGGATGCGCGCGCTGTTCGTCCTCGAGAACGGCTTCGACATCACCAACGGCACGTCGGGTCAGGGCGGCCGCCAGTTCGGCCGGCAGGCGTTCGTCGGCGTCGGCAGCGACCGCTACGGCACGATCACGCTCGGCCGCCAGTACACGTCGCTCGACGATTTCGTGAGCCCGGTCGGCCCGTCGTCGTTCATCGGCGGCTTCGGCGCGCACCCGGGCGACATCGACGATCTCGACCAGACCGCGCGCGTCGACAGCGCGATCAAGTACACGAGCGCGAACTACTCGGGCTTCACGTTCGGCGCGCTGTACGGCTTCGGCGGCCAGCCGGGCAGCATGAAGCAGCGCAACACGTGGAGCGTCGGCGCCGCGTACGCGGCCGGCCCGCTGCGCGTGGGCGTCGGCTACGAGCGCTCGGACAACAGCAAGACGGGCGCGACCGATCCGACGGCGGGCAAGTGGCAGAGCACCGACGACGGCCTGTTCAATTCGTCGATCAACGAAGGCTACGCGAGCGCGCAGTCGCAGCAGGTGATCGCGACGGGCGCGACGTACGACTTCGGCCCGGCCGTCGTCGGCGTGAACTACAGCAACGTGCAGTACCGCGGCGGCGCGCAGTCGCTGTTCAGCGGCCACGCGACCTTCAACGTCGCGGGCGTGTTCACGCGCTGGAACGTGCAGCCGCAGACGCAGCTGTTCGCCGGCTACAGCTACACGCGCGGCAGCGACGTCGACGGCATCGACAATCGCGCGCAGTATCACAACGTCACGCTCGGCGCCGTCTACGACCTGTCGAAGCGCACCAGCGTGTACCTGCTCGGCGCGTATCAGCATGCGTCCGGCACGACGCTCGACGCGCTCGGCCGGCCGGTGGCCGCGACCGCGTCGGTGTCGGACAAGGCGAACGGCCATTCGTCCGATTCGCGGTCGCAGGCAATCGTGAGCCTGGGGCTGCGCCAGAAGTTCTGACGCAGCGATCGTTGCGCATGCAACGGGGCCCGCTGCCGCTACGCTGCGGGCTCCGTCGTGTGCAGGCTCCTGTACTGTCGCCTCCCTTTTCGAGGAGACGACATAACCCGAACGTTTTCCGCGCGCTGCCTGTGCGGCGCCGTGACCGTCACGCTGTGCGGCGAGCCGGCGGCGCGTGCGAATTGCCATTGCGCGACCTGCCGCGATTTCTATGGCACGCCGATGCTGTCCGCAACCGCATGGCCGCCGGAGCAGGTGACGATCGACGGCGGCCACGCGACGTTCCCGCATCCGTCGAAGTCGATGTCGCGCGCGTGGTGCGCGTCGTGCGGCGAGATCGTGTTCGGGACGAACCGGCTCGGCATGCGCGTCGTGCCGAACAGCCTGACTGCGCGTGCGCATGGCGGGCAATTGCTCGGCGACCTGCAGCCGACGATGCACCTGTTCTACCGGCAACGCGTGATCGACGTCGTCGATGCCCTGCCGAAATACGTCGACGGCTGGGACGGCCCGACGTTCGACCCGACGAACTGAACGATCGGCGCCGCGCGCGGTACGGCCGGCGCGCATTTTTCCGCCGCATTCTCCTTTCCCTCCCGCTTTCCCCGCCGTGCGCGAAATCGCAAAAACAGCGGATCGCGCCGGATTAATATTTTTTCTCTTTCATTTAAATTTCGATTTGTAATAATCGAAACGGCTTCCGGCGAATGAAAAGGAATGCAGTCATGTCAGAAAAAATGACGTGCTTGCATTCGACGACCCGGAAGAAAATGCCGGGAAATGCGCCGAAACCGCACGGCTGGCAGGCCGTCGGGATGCGGGTTCGCAGATTTTGCGATCGTTGACGAAAAAGCGCCGGACGGCAAAAGGCGCGGAGTGAATAATTCGGGGTAACGGCGAATGCGCATTGCCGGAATCACCAATATTTCATGCGCCGCGATTTACAGTGTCGACCATTGTTCGTCTGGGAGCATTATTCATGTCAATGAAACAAATTCGCGCGGCATTGCTGGGAATGTGCATGGCGATGCTGGCGCCGGCAAGCCATGCGCAGGCGCAATACACGACCGACTGGCTCGCGAACACGTACGGCACGCTGGCCTCGCACGTCGGCAACGGCGCGCGTTCGATGTGGGTTGCGCCCGAAGGCGTGATCTACACGGCGTCGCGCTGGGACGAGAACGCGGGCGGCGTCGCGATCTACCAGAACGGCCAGCCGCTCGGCACGATCGGCATCCACGACGAATTCCAGGGCGGCGCGATCACCGGCAATTCGACGTCGCTGTTCGTCGCGCTCGGCTACAACCGCACGTTCGGCAGCGGCTCGGTGGGCCGCTACAACCGGAGCACGAACCAGCGCGACCTGCGCATTCCGGTCAGCACGTGGACGGGCATCCAGTATGCGGACGTGATCACGGGCCTCGCGACGGGCGGCAACCTGCTGTACGTAAGCGACTTCTACGGCAACCGCGTACGCGTCTATACGACCGACGGCGTATGGCAGCGCGACATCGGCGTGCAGGGCCCCGGCGCGCTGGCGCTCGACGCGGCCGGCAACCTGTGGGTCGCGCGCAAGAGCGCGGGCGTCGTCGCGCAATTCAGCGCGACCGGCGCGGCGATGAACACGCTGCAGATGGCGGCCGGCGCGCGGCCGGCGTCGCTGTACTTCGATGCGTCGATGGGCAGGCTGATGGTGGGCGACGAAGGGCCCGACATGAACATCAAGGTGTATGGCGGGCTGCCCGGGCTACCGGTGCAGATCGGCACGTTCGGCGTGCAGGGCGGCTATCTCGACACGACGACGGGCATCAAGGGGCAGGTGGGCGACAAGCGCTTCACGCGCGTCGCGGCGCTCGGCAAGGATGCCGCCGGCAACCTGTACGTGCTGAACAACGCATGGGGCGGCGGCTGGGATCTCGGCCGCAACGGCAGTACCGATCTGCATTCGTACAGCCCGATCGGCACGCTGCAATGGAAGCTGCAGGCGCTGAACTTCGAGGGCATCGCCGCGCCCGACCCCGCGACCGACGGCACGTTGTTCTTCAGCGGCAACAACGTCTATACGGGCACCGCGGGCGGCACGTTCGTCGCGAACACGGTCGATCCGTTCAGCTATCCGAAGGACCCGCGCCTCGACATGAACGACTATCAGCGCGGCCAGCACTTCGGCCAGCTCGTGACGGTCGGCGGCAACCGGATCCTCGTCGCGTCGGGCCAGAACCCGGGCAACTTCAACTTCTATTACTTCAACCCCGCGAGCGGCTATATCGCGATTCCGGCCGGCTCGTTGCCCGGCAAGCCGTTCAACACGACGCTGCAGGTGACGGCCGGTTTCGACATCGACGGCAACGGCGACGTGTGGGCCGGACTGAACGGCTCCAACGTGATCACGCGCTACCCGATGACGGGCTTCGACGCGACCGGCAAGCCGTCATGGGGCAAGCCGGTGACGACGGCCGTGCCGAGCAGCGTGGCGCCCGTGACGCGCATCATCTACCAGGCCGACAGCGATACGATGATCCTCGCGCAGGGCCTTGCGGGCAACTGGGACTGGACCGCGATGAACGGGCACATCGAGGTCTATCGCGGCTGGAAGAACGGCAACACGAGCACGCCGAACCCGGTGATCAACCTGACGAGCGCGAACCCCAAGTCGATCGCGGCGGCCGGCCACTACCTGTTCGTCGGCTATGTGCACACGGTGCCGAACATCGACGTATTCGACCTGAACACCGGCGCGCTCGTCACGACGCTGACGAACTCGAACGCGGCGGCGATGGACGTCGGCAACGACGTCGATTCGATGTACGGCGTGCGCGCGTATCTGCGCTCGACCGGCGAATACGTGATCACGAAGGACAACTACAACGGCTCGAGCATCGTCGTGTATCGCTGGCGCCCGTGAGCGCGCCGCAGCGTCAGAACGATACCGTCGTGGTCAGCGTGACGAGCCGCGGCTCGCCGACCGCGACGATCAGGTTGCTGTTGCTCGACGGATAGTAGTTCTTGTCGAGCAGGTTCTTCACGTTGAGCTGGAAGCGGGTCGGGAATTTGCCGATCGTCGTTTCGTACGCTGCGAACGCGTCGACGGTCACGTAGCCGGGCAGCGTGAAGCTGTTCGCCGTGTCGCCCGAGCGCGCGCCGACGAGCCGCGCTCCGCCGCCGAAGCGCCAGCGCCCGGGCAGGTTCGCGATGGCCGTGTCGTAGACCGCGAACAGGCTGCCCGTGTGGCGCGCGACGTTGACGAGCGGCGTATTGCTGTCGCGATCGTTCGCGTTCGTATACGCATAGCTGCCGATCACGCTCAGGTGGCGCGTGATTTGCCCGGCGACGTCGAGTTCGATTCCGCGCGAGCGCGCGGTGCCGATCGTCGACGTGATGTCGCCGACCGTGACCGCGACGTTGCGCTTGTCGATCTGGTACACGGCGAGCGTGCCCGTGATCGCGGGCTTCAGGCTGAATTTCAGCCCGGCCTCGAGCACGCGGCCGTATTCCGGCGCGAGCGGCGCCGCGACGTTCGACGCGACGTTCGGCTTGAACGAGCGGCTCACGTTCGCGTAGGCGGTCAGCGCCGGCGTGAGCGCATACGCGAGCCCGAACTGCGGCAGCCAGACGCTGCCGCGCGAGCGGTCGGCGAACACGAACGGCCGGCCCATCCCCGATTCCTGCTGCCAGTTTTCCCAGCGCAGCCCGCCTACCGCGGTGAGGCGCTCGGTGATCTTCACCGAGTCCTGCACGATCGTCGAATACGCATGCACGACCGAGCGCGAATCGCTTTGTTTCGTATTGGGTACGCCGCCGGGTGCGAGCAGGCCGTACACGGGATCGTAGAGATCGAAGCCCGTCGTCGCCTTGCCGCGGATCGTGTCGCCGCGGAAGCTGCGCTGCCGTTCGTATTCGCCGCCGACGTAGATCGCGTGGTGCATGCCCGCGAGCGTCCCGTTGCCGAGCAGGCCGAGCGTCGCGATCTGGTCGGAATCGTTGCGTCCGAGGTTCGCATCGGACGAGCGCGTCAGCGCGCCGGTCCTGCTGTTGAACGCGGTGGCGCGCGTGAGGAACTGGTCGTAACGGTCGCGGCCCCAGCCGTAGGTCGCGCGCACGCGCCATGCATCGGAGAAGCGGTGCTCGATGCGCGTACGCATCGTTTCCTGGATGCCGCTGCTTTGCGACCACGCCTCCTCGTAGCGGCGATAGCGCAGCGCATCGTCGAGCTGGCCGTTCACGAGCACGGTGCCGCGGTCGAACGGCGTCGTGTAGTCGACGTACTGGTAGCTGACGTCGATCGACGTGTTCGCGTCGTGCCACGACAGCGCGGGCGCGATCAGCGCATTGCGTTCGCGGCCGAAGCTGCGCCAGTAGCGGCTCGTGTCGTATTCGCCGGTCAGCCGGAATGCGAGCGTGCCGCCCGCGACTTGCCCCGGCTTGCCGAGCGGCCCCGTGAGATCGAACTGCGCGTTGCTGCCGCCGTGGTTCGTGCGCGACGCGGAGATCGAGCCGCCGAACGTGTCTTCCGGCTTGCGCGTGACGAGGTTGATCACGCCACCCGGATCCTGCATCCCGTACAGCAGCGAAGCGGGGCCCTTCAGCACTTCGACGCGATCGATCGTCGCGAGATAGCTGTGCAGCACCGGCGTGCGCACGCCGTCGACGAGCACCGAGCCGTCGTTGTTCGATCCGAAGCCGCGCTTGATGAACGCGTCGCGCGTGCCGCCGAGCGTGTTCGTCTGCGTGACGCCGCTGATGTTGCCGAGCACGTCGTCGAGCGAGCGCGCCTGCTGATCCTGCATCACGCTGCTGCTGACCACCGCGACCGATTGCGGGATCTCCTTGAGCGCACGGTCGTCGCCGCCCGCGATGCTCGTCGTGCGCGGCTGATAGCCGATCGTCGGATCGACGACTGACGACGCGTTGACGCTGATCGCCGGGAGTTCGGCGGCCGGCGCGGCGGCGGGTGCGGACGCAGCGGGTTCGGCGCCGGCCGCTTGTGCGCCGCTTGCGGCGCACAGGGTGAGCAGGACCGGCAGGCGTGTGCGCCACGGACGCAGGGTCCGGGCACGGCGGGGCGTTCGGCGGAGTGGCATGAATCGATGCAGGAAGAGGAATGCTGAGGATCGCGTTGCGGGCCGCGGCCCGCGGCGTCGCGGCCAGGACGCGCATGATATATGTAATGAGAATCGTTTGCAATTGTTGGGATGACTGGACAGCGCTTGCCGCTCGATTGCTGGCCTGCCGGCAGTCTGCTACCGTAGCGGCCAAAATCACACGCAGTGAAATTCAACGAGAGAGCCGGGGGCCGCACCATGTCATCTTCCTGTCACGTCGCGTTCAGCGCGGCGCCATGCACGGCGCACGACCACGCGGGCGACGAAGCGATCGCAGCCGTGTACCGCCATCCGAACGATTCAAGCAACGGAAGCGAATTCAACCGGCGCCACGCCGGGCTTCGATCACTTCAACCACCACGCTGGACGGGAGACCACCCATGAAGAAGATTTCCGCGCCGTTCATGACGGCCGCGCTTGCGGCCTGCGCGCTGCTGTCGTGCGTTCACCAGGCCGCCTGTGCGGCGTCGAACGCCGAACCCGCGATCGACGTGCATTACGGCGCCGTGATCGAGGCCTATACGCAGGACATGGCTGCCGCGAAGACGAAGTACGACGGCAAGCGCCTCACGTTCGTCGGCGCCGTGATCCGGATGGGCAGCGATCCGGACGGCACGTATTTCGGTGCGCTGACGGCCGATGGCGAGCAGTTCGACACGCATTTCGATGTGGCCGACCAGGGCGCGCTGAAGCCGAAATTTCCCGGCGGCGAGATCAAGCCGTTCGTCACGTCCGCGGCGTTCCGGTTCAGCTGTGTGAACGAAGGCTATATCGACGCGCCGGTGCTGCCGGGGTTGAAACTGTCGCATTGCCGGCTCGCCGATTGAGCTGAGCGACAGGCGCACGCCGGCGTGCGATGGTCAAGCGGGTTCGGGTTGCAGCGCCATTGATCGGTCGGGAATTCAGGTGTATTGATCGATGGCCGGCCGGAAAGCGCCATGGATCGTTCCAGTATTGTGGTCGGCCGCCGCGTGTCGGGCGGTCGATCTACCGATCTACAGGTCTACAGATCGAGTACCAGCAGCTCGGTTCGCGATCGCGAGCAGCACGGCATGAACTGGTCGCCGGCCGCCTTTTCGTCGTCGGTCAGATACGCATCGCGATGATCGGGCTCGCCTTCGAGCACGCGGGTCAAGCAGGTGCCGCACACGCCTTGCTCGCACGACGTCAGCACGTCGACGCCGTTCGCCGCCAGCGCCGCAATCACCGTGCATCCGACCGGCACGTCGATCACCTTGCCGCTGCTCGCGATCCGCACCTGGAATGCGCGATCCGCGCCAGATGGCGCGACCGCGCCGCCGAAGAACTCGTAATGCAGCCGCGCTTCGCCCCAGCCGCGCTCGCGTGCCGCGTTCAGCACCGCATCCATGAAGCCGCGCGGGCCGCATACGTACAGATGCGTGCCGTCGGGCGCGCCGGCGAGCACGGCAGCCAGATCGAAACGTTGCGCGGGATCGCCGTCGTCGACGTGCAAGCGCGCGCGATCGCGAAACCCGGCCGCATTGATCCGCTCGACGAAGGCCATGCGATCGGCCGAACGCGCGCAGTAATGCATGTCGAACGGCATGCCGGACGAGAACAGCCGTTCCGCCATGCTGAGAATCGGCGTGACGCCGATCCCGCCGGCGAGCAACAGATGGTGCGGCGCGTCGGCGGCGAGCGGGAATTGATTGCGCGGCGTGCCGATCCGCACGGTATCGCCTTGCCGGACTTCGTCGTGAATCGCCCGCGATCCTCCTCGACCTTCGGCCTCGCGCAGCACCGCGATCTGGTAACGATCGCGTTGCTCCGGGTGGTTGCACAGCGAATACTGGCGCACGAGCCCGCCCGGCAGATGCACGTCGATATGGGCGCCGGCGTCGAAGCGCGGCAATGGCGAGCCGTCGTCGCTGACCAGTTCGAAGCCGCAGATGTCGCGCGCTTCCTGCCACCTGCGGGCCACCCGGACCGTCAATGTCGCGCCGCTCATGACGCCTCCTTGACGTGCGCGACCGGAATCACGGGCCGCTGCGGGCTCGCCGCGTTTTCGGCGGCGAGCAGCCGGTCGATCACCTTGCGCGACAGCACGCCGCCGGCATCGATGTTGAGCTTGAGGAGCGTGCGCTCGGGCCACTGCTCGAGATTGCGCTGCTGTCGCTCGAGCATCTCGAGATCTTCCGCGAAAATCTTGCCCTGGCCTTCGCGGATCTCGGCGGTCAGCGCGTGATCGTCGGGCCGGAAGTTGCGCGCCATCCCCCAGAAGTACCAGATCGACGTGTCCGTCTCGGGCGTGATGAAGTCGACCACGATCGACGACGCCTTCTTGTCCGCCGGCGCGTCGTAGCCGCCGTGGCCCGCATGCGCGACGCCCACTTCGATCATCACGTGGCTCGGCGGCGTGAAGCGGCAGATCTGCCAGCGGTCGACCGGCACGTCGTCGGCGAGCCCGTTGCCGCGCAGCGCCATCCGCCAGAACGGCGGCGGCATCACGTTCTCCATGAAGCGGCTCGTGACGACTTCGTCGCCGTGACCGGTCGTCTTCGGCGGCGCTTCGTCGATTTCCTTCTGGCCGATGCTCGTCGCATGCACGTAGGTCTCGTGCGTGAGATCCATCAGGTTGTCGATCATCAGCCGGTAGTCGCAGCGAATGTGATACAGGCCGCCGCCGTGCGCCCAGGCCGGATCCTCGGCCCACGCCAGCGCGGGCAGTTTGGCGGGATCGGCTTCGGACGCGTCCCCCGGCCAGACCCACACGAAGCCGTACCGCTCGACCGCCGGGAAGCTGCGAATCGGCGGGAAACCGCCGACGCGCTGGCCCGGCATGCCGGTCGTCTTGCCGTTGCAGCCCATTTCCAGCCCGTGATAGCCGCATACGAGCACGCCGTCGCGCACGAATCCCAGCGACAGCGGTGCGCCGCGATGCGGGCAGAAATCCTCGAGCGCGGCGATCTGGCCGTCCGCCGCGCGGTAGAACACCATCGACTCGTTGCAGATCTTGCGGCCCAGCGGCTTGCCGTCGATCTCGTCAGGCGTGCACGCCACGTACCACGCGTTCTTGAGAAACATGATCTTTGTCTCCTTCGAGGCGGTGCCGCCGGGGATGCGGCCCGATCTTCATTCCGTGTACTGAATGAGATTCAGTGTACTCATTGAAATTGGCGGGAGCAAGGCGGACGGTATACTGGTTTTCCCGGGAAAATGGCGCGACGCGGCGCCATGCCGACGGCGCGCGCAACCGGCGTGTGCCGCCTACGTCATCGACTCATTCATGGAAAAAACGAATCCCGCCGACCTGCCGGCTTTCCCGATCGACCTGTACGACGAACCCGGGCACCTGATCCGGCGCGCGCACCAGATCGCGGTTGCGATGTTCTACGAGAAGCTGGGCCGCGACGTGACGCCCGTGCAGTACGCGGTGCTGCGGATGCTCTACGAGAATCCGGGGCTCGACCAGGTCACGCTCGCGCAACGGGTGGCGCTCGACACGTCGACCACTGCCGATCTCGCGGTCCGGCTCGAAGCGAAAGGATTGATCGTCCGCGAAGTGCTGCCGCGGCGTCAGCGTCGCCTGCTGCTGACGCCGGCGGGCGTCGAATTGCTCACGCAGCTCATTCCGTCGGTGCAGGAACTGCGCGCCGGCCTGTTCGACGGGATGGGCGACGACGATTCGCAGGAACTGATGCGCCTGTTGCGCAAGTTCGTCCATTTGAACAACGAGCAGAGTCGCGCGCCGCTGCGGGTGAGCGAGGATTCGTAGCGGCGCCGAGCCGACGGCGCGGAAAGCCGCGGCGGGGCGGCAGCCGCGCTGCCCGACGGCGTCACGCGCGTGACGCTTGCCCTTCCAGCCGCCGCACGGCTTCGGCCACTTCGTTCCTGAAGCGCACGAGCGCCGCCTGTTCCGGCGCCGGCGGCTGCACGGCCGCCCACAGCATGTCGATCAACTGCGTGGCCGTCGTTTCCGTATCGAGCTTGCGGTGCCCGAGGATCGCGTCCCACAGCACGTGCTCGATCGGCCCGAACACCATCGAGCGCAGCAGGCTGAGCGGCAGATCCGCGCGAACCTGCCCGGCCGCCTGGCCGCGCGCGAGCACGTCCATCAGCGGCGCCGTGTAGCGGCGCTGCAGCGCGGTGAGTTCGTCGCTCAGCGCATGCTGCTTCGCGCGGCCTTCCGACAGCACCAGCGCGCACAATCCCGTGCCGTTCACGAGCATCAGCCGCAGGTGCGTGCGCACGATGAACGCGAACTGCTGCTGCACCGACGCGTCCCGCGGCATCCCGTGTTCGAACGCGGCGATGATTTCGTCGTACCAGTCGGCGATCACGCGCGCGCACAGCTCGCGCTTGCCACGGAAATAGCTGAACACCGTCGCCTCCGACACGCCCACGCGCTGGGCGATCTCGGCGGCCGTCGCATGCTCGTAACCTTTTTCGGCAAACACTTCCCGGCCGGCGCGCAGGATGTCCTGCACGCGCTGCTGGGATTTGCGCCCGGCGGGTGCGCGCGGCGTGTCGGCGCGGTCGGCTTTGGCGGTGGCGGTCATGGTGTCGGCGGGAGCGGCTGTCATGCTCGCATGATAGCTGAGTATCACTCAGAAAACTATTGACGCCGAACCCGGCGAGGCGCGAAACTGTGGAAAATTTCCGCTGTATAGGTCAATGAATCGGCGTATTCATTCGATGTGAGCAAAACTCAGAAATCGGTGGGTGCGACACACTTTCTGGAGACGGAGGAGACATGATCAACCTGCCCGGCGTGCAATTCATGCTCGGTGAAGACATCGAGATGCTGCGCGACGCCGTCGCGACGTTTGCGGCGAAGGAAATCGCGCCGCGCGCGGCGGAGGTCGACCGCACCGACCAGTTCCCGATGGATCTGTGGAAGAAGTTCGGCGATCTCGGCGTGCTCGGCATGACCGTCTCCGAGGAATACGGCGGAGCGAACATGGGCTACACCGCGCACATGGTCGCGATGGAAGAGATCTCGCGCGCGTCGGCGTCGATCGGCCTGTCGTACGGCGCGCACTCGAACCTGTGCGTGAACCAGATCCACCGCAACGGCACCGACGCGCAAAAGCGGAAGTACCTGCCGAAGCTCGTGTCGGGCGAACACGTCGGCGCGCTCGCGATGAGCGAGCCTAATGCCGGCTCCGACGTCGTCAGCATGAAGCTGCGCGCGGACAAGCGCGGCGACCGCTACGTGCTCAACGGCACGAAGATGTGGATCACCAACGGCCCCGATTGCGACACGCTCGTCGTCTACGCGAAGACGGACGTCGAAGCCGGCCCACGCGGCATCACCGCGTTCATCGTCGAGAAGGGGATGAAGGGTTTCTCGGTCGCGCAGAAGCTCGACAAGCTCGGCATGCGCGGCTCGCACACGGGCGAGCTCGTGTTCCAGGACGTCGAAGTGCCGGAAGAGAACATCCTCGGCCAACTGAACGGCGGTGTGAAGGTGCTGATGAGCGGCCTCGACTACGAGCGCGCAGTATTGTCGGGCGGCCCGACGGGCATCATGGCTGCGTGTCTCGACGCGGTGGTGCCGTATATCCACGACCGCAAGCAGTTCGGCCAGTCGATCGGCGAATTCCAGCTGATCCAGGGCAAGGTCGCCGACATGTACACCACGTTCCAGGCGTGCCGCGCGTACCTGTACGCAGTGGGCCGCCATCTCGACTCGGCGGGCAGCGACCACATTCGCCAGGTGCGCAAGGACTGCGCGGGCGTGATCCTCTACACGGCCGAGAAGGCGACGTGGATGGCCGGCGAGGCGATCCAGATCCTCGGCGGCAACGGCTACATCAACGAATACCCGGTCGGGCGCCTGTGGCGCGATGCGAAGCTGTACGAGATCGGCGCCGGCACGAGCGAGATCCGCCGGATGCTGATCGGCCGCGAGCTGTTCGCGGAAACGATGTAACGCCCCACGCCACCCGAACGGAGCCCCGTCGATGCCGATCATCGAATCGAAACTGAACCCGCGTTCGGAAGACTTCCGCGCGAACGCCGCGGCGCTCGAGGCGGTCGTCGCCGACCTGCGCGCGAAGATCGAACAGCTCGCGCAGGGCGGCGGCCAGGCCGCGCGCGACAAGCACCTGGCGCGCGGCAAGCTGCTGCCGCGCGAGCGCATCGCGCAACTGCTCGATCCGGGCGCGCCGTTTCTCGAGCTGTCGCAGCTCGCCGCGAACGGCATGTACAACGACGACGCGCCGGGCGCGGGCGTCATCACCGGGATCGGCCGCATCGCCGGCCGCGAATGCGTGATCGTGTGCAACGACGCGACGGTCAAGGGCGGCACCTACTATCCGATCACCGTGAAGAAGCACGTGCGCGCGCAGGAAATCGCCGCGGAAAACCGGCTGCCGTGCGTGTATCTCGTCGATTCGGGCGGCGCGAACCTGCCGAACCAGGACGACGTGTTTCCCGATCGCGATCACTTCGGCCGCATCTTCTTCAACCAGGCGACGATGTCGGCCGCGGGGATCGCGCAGATCGCGGTCGTGATGGGCTCGTGCACGGCCGGCGGCGCGTACGTGCCGGCGATGAGCGACGAGTCGATCATCGTGAAGGACCAGGGCACGATTTTCCTCGGCGGGCCGCCGCTCGTGAAGGCCGCGACCGGCGAGGAAGTGAGCGCGGAGGATCTTGGCGGCGGCGACGTGCACACGCGCCTGTCGGGCGTGGCCGATCATCTCGCGCAGAACGACGCGCACGCGTTGTCGATCGCGCGCAACATCGTCGGCCATCTCGCACCGAAGATCGCGCCGCCGGTCGCGCTGCGCGAGCCGAAGCCGCCGCGCTACGATGCGAAGAGCCTGTACGGCGTGATCCCGGTCGATACGCGCAAGCCGTTCGACGTGCGCGAAGTGATCGCGCGAATCGTCGACGATTCGGAGTTCGATGAATTCAAGGCACGCTTCGGCACGACGCTCGTCACCGGTTTCGCGCACATCTGGGGCCATCCGGTCGGGATCGTCGCGAACAACGGCATCCTGTTCTCCGAATCGGCCGTGAAGGGTGCGCATTTCATCGAGCTGTGCTGCCAGCGCAAGATTCCGCTCGTGTTCCTGCAGAACATCACGGGCTTCATGGTCGGACGCAAGTACGAGAACGAAGGCATCGCGCGGCATGGCGCGAAGATGGTGACGGCCGTGTCGAATGCGAAGGTGCCGAAATTCACGGTGATCATCGGCGGCTCGTTCGGCGCCGGCAACTACGGGATGTGCGGCCGCGCGTTCGGCCCGCGCTTCCTGTGGATGTGGCCGAACGCCCGCATCTCGGTGATGGGCGGCGAACAGGCGGCGTCGGTGCTCGCGACCGTGCGCCGCGACGGCATCGAAGCGAAGGGCGGGTCGTGGTCGGCCGAGGAAGAGGACGCGTTCAAGCAGCCGATCCGCGACCAGTACGAGCGCCAGGGCCATCCGTATTATGCGAGCGCGCGGCTGTGGGATGACGGCGTGATCGATCCCGCGCAGACGCGCGACGTGCTCGGGCTCGGCCTTGCCGCGTCGATGAACGCGCCGATCGACGACACGCGCTTCGGCGTGTTCCGCATGTAACGCCCGGGAGGACAGACCGATGCGATACGAAACGATCAAGGTAAGCGAAGCCGGCCGCGTGGCGACCGTCACGCTCGCGCGGCCCGACGTGCGCAATGCGTTCAACGAGACGACGATCGCCGAGTTGACCACCGCGTTCGAATGGCTCGACGCGCACCAAGGCGTGCGCGCGATCGTGCTCGCCGCGGAAGGGGCGGCATTCTGCGCGGGCGCGGATCTGAACTGGATGAAGAAGATGGCCGGTTACTCGGCCGACGAGAACCGCGCCGATGCACGCAAGCTCGCGCGGATGCTCGAAGCGATTTATCGCTGCGGCAAGCCGGTGATCGCGCGCGTGCATGGCGATGCGTATGCGGGCGGCGTGGGCCTCGTCGCGGCGGCCGACATTGCGATCGCCGCCGACGGCGTGAAGTTCTGCCTGTCGGAAGCGCGGCTCGGGCTGATTCCCGCGACGATCGCGCCGTACGTCGTCCGCGCGATGGGCGAGCGCGCGGCGCGCCGCTACTTCGCGACGACCGAGGTGTTCGACAGCACGCGTGCCGCGTCGCTCGGCTTCATTCACGATGCGGTGCCGGCCGACGCGCTCGACGAAACGGTCGCGAAGCTGGCCGCGACGCTCGTCGCGAACGGCCCCGACGCGGTGAGGGCGTGCAAGCGACTCGTCGCCGACGTGGCCGGCCGCGCGCTCGACGCGACGTTGATCGAGCAGACCGCCGACTGGATCGCGCAGACCCGCGCCGGCGCGGAAGCGCGCGAAGGGATCGCGTCTTTCCTCGAAAAGCGCACGCCGTCGTGGCGTGAATGATCGCGTGACCCCAACCTTCCGGACGACATCGAAGCCATGTTCGACAAGATTCTGATCGCCAACCGAGGCGAAATCGCGTGCCGCGTCGCCGCGACGTGCAAACGTCTCGGGATCGCGAGCGTCGCCGTCTATTCCGACGCGGACGCGAATGCGAAACACGTGGCCGCATGCGACGAAGCCGTGCACATCGGCGGCGCGGCCGCGGCAGACAGCTACCTGCGCATCGAGCGCATCATCGAAGCCGCGCGAGCGACCGGCGCGCAGGCGATTCACCCCGGCTATGGATTTCTGTCGGAGAACGAAGATTTCGCGCATGCATGCGAGGCGGCCGGCATCGTATTCATCGGGCCGCCGGTCGACGCCATCGCGGCGATGGGATCGAAGGCGGCCGCCAAGGCGCTGATGCACGCGGCCGCCGTGCCGCTCGTGCCCGGCTATCACGGCGACGACCAGGACGCGGCCAGGCTGCATCGCGAGGCCGACGGGATCGGCTATCCGGTGCTGCTGAAGGCGAGCGCGGGCGGTGGCGGCAAGGGGATGCGCGTGGTCGAGCGCTCCGACGATTTCCCGGCGGCGCTCGCGTCGTGCCAGCGCGAAGCCGCGAGCAGCTTCGGCAACGATCGCGTGCTGATCGAGAAGTACCTGACGCGTCCGCGCCACGTCGAAGTGCAGGTGTTCGGCGACACGCACGGCAATACCGTGTACCTGTTCGACCGCGACTGCTCGGTGCAGCGCCGTCACCAGAAGGTGCTCGAGGAAGCGCCGGCGCCGGGGCTGCACGACGACGTGCGCCAGGCGATGGGCGAAGCGGCCGTCGCGGCCGCGCGCGCGGTCGGCTATGTCGGCGCGGGCACCGTCGAATTCATCATGACGGGCGATGCGTTCTACTTCATGGAGATGAACACGCGCCTGCAGGTCGAGCATCCGGTCACCGAGATGGTCACGGGGCTCGATCTCGTCGAATGGCAACTGCGCGTCGCGGCGGGAGAGCCGCTGCCGCTGAAGCAGGAGGCGCTGCGTGTAAGGGGCCATGCGCTCGAGGCACGCCTTTACGCGGAGAATCCCGCGCGCGGCTTCCTGCCGTCGACGGGCACGCTGAAGCACCTGCGGCTGCCGGCCGGCGTCGAGTTCGACATCGGTGCGGCGGTGCGCATCGACAGCGGCGTGCGCGAAGGCGATGCGATCACGCCGTTCTACGATCCGATGATCGCGAAGCTGATCGTCCACGGCGCGGACCGCGCGGAAGCGCTGGGCCTGATGCTGCGTGCGCTGCGCGCGTGCGAGGTGGTCGGCCTGCATACGAACGCCGCGTTCCTGCAGCGGATCGTCGCATGCGAGCCGTTCGCGACGGCCGATCTCGACACGGGCCTGATCGAACGCAATCACGATGCGCTGTTCGCGCCGCAACAGCCGCCGCGTGCGGCGCTCGCACTCGCATGCGCGGCGCTGCTTGCCCGCGAACGCGGGGCAACGCAGGCCGCATCGCCGTGGAGCGCGCTGCCGGACTGGCGGCTGAACGGCGGCTATCGCCGCACGCTCGAATGGCACGCGCCCGATCGCGAAGCGGACATGACGGTGGCGTACGAGGACGATGGCGATGGCACGCGCATCGCGATCGGCGACGCGGCCGCGCAACCGTTCGTATGGACGCGCGGCGCCACGCCGCTCGATTTCGACGTGACGCTCGGCGGCGTGCGCGGCAGCGGCCGCGTCTATGCGGACGGCGACACGTTCCATGTGTTCACGCAGGGCGCGGCCGAGACGTTCGAATGGCGCAACCTGCTCGCGCATGCAGGCGACGCGGAGCAGGGCGGCGGCCGCCTGACCGCGCCGATGCCCGGCAAGGTGATCGCGGTGCTGGTCGAGCCGGGCCAGAAGGTCGAAGCCGGCACGCCGCTGATCGTGATGGAAGCGATGAAGATGGAACACACGATCGGCGCGCCGCGCGCGGGCGTCGTCGCGGAAGTGCTGTACGGCGTCGGCGATCAGGTCGCGGACGGTGCGCAGTTGCTGATGATGGCGGAGGGCTGAGCGGGTCTTGCGACCATACGCGGGCCGGTTGCTGCGGCGGCGGCCGGCCCGCACGAAAGCATTTCGTCATTCGCCGTCGTCGCGACAGCGCGGCGTCGGTATCGAGGACGCACGAAGCAGTACGTGTGATTCGCGCAAATCTTTCGAAATACTTACGAACTCCGCTGTTCCCGCCACATCCCCGCGCGCCGCGCGTTGCGGGCACCTCGATCTTCCCGCCACTCGACACCGTCGTGTAACAAGTCGCACATAGCATCTCGGCGTCGATATGACCGGCGCGGCGTTCGCGCCTGCGTCACGTCGTCATCCTCACGGAGAACCGTTATGCGAACGTCGGCCCTACGGCCTTTCGCGGTCGCCGGCCTGATCGCGCTGACCGCCCTGCTCGGCGCCTGCAACGACGACCTGACCGCACCCGCCGCGCCCGTCGCGCAGCAGAAGGCCGCGTGCGGCGGCGCCGTGGTCGCCACCGCGCAGATGCGCTGCCCGCCGGGTTTCACCGCACCTGCTTCGTCGCCCGCTTCCTGATACCGGCCGTTCCCTCCAGAAAACCCATCAAGAGCAACCAGCATGGCCATCCATTCGCGACGCGATTTTCTGAAGTTCTCGGCCGGCCTCGCCGGCGCGACCGCCGCCACCGCACTGCTTCCGGAATCGATCCGCAAGGCGCTGGCGATCGAGCCGAACACCGTGACTGGCACGATCCAGGATGTGCAGCACATCGTCGTGTTCATGCAGGAGAACCGCTCGTTCGACCATTACCTCGGTCATCTGAGCGGCGTGCGCGGCTACAACGACCGTTTCCCGGTGACGCTGCCGAACGGCAAGCCGGTGTGGTTCCAGCCGCGCCAGGAAGACAAGTCGAGCGTGATCGCACCGTTCCGCTACGACACGACCAATCCGGGCGTCAACGCGCAATGTATCGGCGGCCTGCCGCACACGTGGGCGACGACGCACGGCGCGATTGACAATGGCCGCGCGGACCAGTGGGCCGTGCAGAAGTCGAACATGACGATGGGCTATCACGTTCGCGACGACATCCCGTTCCACTACGCGCTCGCGGATGCGTTCACGGTGTGCGACAACTACTTCTGCTCGATCCCGGGCAACACGCACCCGAACCGCATGTACCTGATGACGGGCATGGTCGATCCGCTCGGCACGGGCGGCGGCCCGTTGCTCGACAACACCGACTACATCGACAACCAGTTCGACAAGGTCCAGCTGCCGCCCTTCAACTGGACGACCTACCCGGAACGGCTCGAAAAAGCCGGCATCTCGTGGCAGATCTACCAGCAGGGCACCGGGTTCGACAACTTCACCGGCAACTACGGCACCAACATGCTGGCGTGCTTCAGCAACTTCGTGAATGCGCCGGCCGGTTCGTCGCTGCAGACGCGCGGGATGAGCACGCGTCCGATCACGCAGTTGAAGGCCGACGTGCAGGCGAATGCGCTGCCGCAAGTGTCGTGGCTGCTGCCGCCCGCCGCGTATTCGGAGCATCCGAAATTCACGCCGCTGTACGGCGCGTACTACCTGTCGACGATCCTCGATGCGCTGACGTCCAATCCGGACGTGTGGAGCAAGACGGTCCTGCTGATCATGTACGACGAGAACGACGGCTTCTTCGACCATGTCGTGCCGCCGTCGGCGCCGACGCTGCCGGGCTCCGGCATGAGCACCGTCGACGTGTCGCTCGAGCGGCACAACGTCGTGACGTCGACGCAAGCCGGCACTTATACGGCCGACAACCTGCCGTACGGTCTCGGCCCGCGCGTGCCGATGTTCGTCGTGTCGCCGTGGTCGAAGGGCGGCTTCGTGTGCTCGCAGGTGTTCGATCACACGTCGGTGCTGCAATTCATCGAGAAGCGCTTCGGCGTGATGGAAACCAACATTTCGCCGTGGCGTCGCGCGATCTGCGGCGACTTGACGTCGGCGCTCGACTTCTCGAAATCGGACGCGACGCTGCCGACCCTGCCGAGCACGCAGGCCTATGTCGCGCAGGCCGACCTGCAATGCTCGCGCGCATCTTCGCAGACCGCGCCGGCCAGCACCGCGCAGCAGGTCGTGACCGCGCAGGAACCGGGTACGCGGCCGGCGCGTGCGCTGCCGTACGAATTGCATGTCACCGGCCAGTTGCAGGCGCAAGGCTACGCGCTGACGTTCGCGAATACCGGCACGCAGGGCGCGCACTTCTGGGTCTATACGGGAGACCCCACTGCGATGCCGCGCCGCTATACGGTCGAGGCCGGCAAGCAGTTGACCGATACGTGGGCGCTCGATGCGAACGGCAACTATCTGGTGAGCGTGTGGGGGCCGAACGGTTATTTCCGGCGCTTCGCGGGGTCGGCGGCCGCCGATGCGGCGGCCAAGCCTGAAATCACGCCGTGCTACGACACCGCGAATGGCGATGTTTACGTGACGATCGCCAATGCGGGCACCAGCCCGCTGACGGTCACGGCGACCGATGTCGTGTACGGCGGCGCGGCGCGCACGTTGACGGTTCCGGCCGGCCAGCGCATCGAAGCGCACTGGGATCTGTCGTGCAGCAGCCACTGGTACGACCTGCAGTTCGCGGTGGCGGGCAATGCCGGCTGGATGCGCCGCATCGCGGGGCACGTCGAGACCGGCAAGCCGAGCATCACCGACCCTGCGGCCGTCGCGCCGACGATCACGGCGATCTGACGACGGCAACCGATGCGACGACGCGCCGGCCGGTTGAATCCGGCCGGCGCGTCGGGTTTGCCGATCGACGACGTTGCTGCGTCAGGGCAGCAGCCCGTCGTCGTGCGCCATCATCAGCGCCCGCATCGTGGACCACATGCCGTAGTAGTGCACGATGTAGCTGTCTGCACGGCGAAACAGCCAGGGCGTGTTGAGGCTGACGAGATCGGCCACGCCTTCGCGTTGCAATTGTCCCTCGCGCTCCATCGCGCGAATGAAATGCAACTGGTCGCCATCGCTCGCATAGACGCTCGAGCGGTCGTGCAGCGCGGCGATCGTCGTCATCAGGTCGCGCAGCATCGCGTCGTTGCGTTCGGTGCGGCGGAACGCCATCACGCCCGAATTGAACGCCCACTGGCCGAGGTCCTGCGCGAGCAGCCAGTCGCGCCCTTCGAGCAGCGGTTCCAGCGGTTGCTGCCGGTTCGCGATCAGCACGTCGGCATCGAGCCACACGACCCATTCGTGATGTTGCAGATAGGCGTGCAGCAGCCACGGCTTGAACCAGTTGCCCGTGGCGTTCAGCCCGATCTCGGCGGGAATGTCGCGATGCACGTAGAGCGTGTAGCCGTGCGCGTCGCAGTAGCGGCGGACATTCCGTTCGGCCACGCGTGCATAGCTGCCGATGTTCGGCGTGTACAGCATCATCAACGCAATCGGGCGGCCGGGGTTGTACGTGCTGCGCTCGGCGGCTTCGTCGGGCGCCGCGGCGTCGTGATCGAACGCGAACATCGGCCGGCCGGCAGCGCGGCAGCGATCGACGTACGCGACGAGCGTGTCGCGAAAGCGCGGCGTCGAGCCTTTCCGTTCGGGATCGTGCGGCGTGTCGTCGATGCTGATCGCGAACGTCGGTTCGCGGCTCCACATCGGATCGAGGTCGGGGCCGGACGGCATGACCGCGTACAGCCCGTCGATCGGCGTCATGTAGCGATGCGTATCGAGCTCCGCGAAGAGCGCGGCTTCCGACGTCAGCCTCGGCTCGCTGCCGAGCTTGCAGCGCTGCACGAGCCGCATCGCGATCGCGCGCACGTCCGGTGTGTTGCGCCAGATCTGCACGTCGACTTGCGGCAGCGGCGACGCGAATGCGTCGACGAGCAGCATGTCGCGTCCGGCCATCAGGCGATCGAGCGCGACGGGTTCGATGATCGCCGCGTCTTCGCTGAGCAGCAGCACGAGTTCGCCGGGTTGCGCGCCGCGCAGCACGTGGAGCAGCGACTCGTAGCGATGCAGCGGCCGCAACGGCAGCGCTTGCGGCATGGCGGATGCGTCGACGATCTCGTGACGATAGCCATGCGTCTGCGCGTACCAGCGGTGGTTATCGAGGCTCGCGGGCGCGTGCTGGCTGAAATGACTGAGGACGATCATCGCGCGTTTCGAACGCGGGGCAGCGCGCACACGATGCGCGCGGCGTTCTTCGGCTCGGCACGCCATCCGGATACGCTTTCCTGCGAGCGCCGCTCCGGTTCGTTCTGGATGGCCTGGAGGCCTTGCGCGGCATCGTGGTCCATTCTGTGTGCCCTGGTTTCGATCGTGGTGCGGCGGCGCAGCGCGCCGCCGCCGGAGTGTCCCGGGAAAACCGGCCGCCGGGCGGCACGAGTATCGCATAACGGTCGGACGGATGGGCCCGGCCACGCGCTGACCATCCCTGACAGTGTGCGGCCGGCTGCCTCCGCTAAAATGCCGGGTTGCCGCCGCTTGACGCGAGCGGCGCTTCGCGCGCTACACTGCGCGATGCCATCCCCGTTCAACCTTCCATCCCGCCGACGATGACGTCTCCTGTCCTGACCGGCCTGCGCATCGGTATCACGATCGGATTGCGTGCCCCCGACGAAAGCC
This sequence comes from Burkholderia sp. MSMB1459WGS, assembly GCF_001534535.1. Classification (NCBI taxonomy): domain Bacteria; kingdom Pseudomonadati; phylum Pseudomonadota; class Betaproteobacteria; order Burkholderiales; family Burkholderiaceae; genus Burkholderia; species Burkholderia sp. MSMB1459WGS. The sequence goes on along the minus strand of NZ_LPMU01000020.1, from coordinate 10,290 downwards.
TGTGGATCAACGGCATCAAGCAGAACGCGCTGTTCCTCGCGAAGCTGCTGATGGCGTCGCCGCACGGCTACCGCGTGACGCTGATCAACACGACCGACGTGCCGCTCACCGACGCGCTGCCGTGGGATCGCAACGTGTACGACACGCGCGCGTTCGCGGACATGAAGGATGCGCTCGACGTGGTGATCGAGCTGGGCGGGCAGATCAACGGCGAGCAGACGGCCTATCTGAAAGCGCGCGGCGTGAAGCTGGTCAGCTATTGCTGCGGCGTCGAGTACATCAACGTGATGGAGTCGATCCTGTTCGGCCGTCGGCTGTGGGATTCGCTGTTCATCAACCGCGGCTACGACGAGGTATGGGCGATTCCGCAGATCGCGCCGTCGTCGCTGCCGTTCCTGCAGTCGCTGCGCCGCTGCCCGGGGCGCGTCGTGCCGTTCGTGTGGGATCCGATGTTCCTGACCGAACGCGCGCAGTCGCTGCCCGAGCGCGGCGAATACCGGCCGCGCAGCGAGCCCGGCAAGCGGCTCACGGTGATGGAGCCGAACCACGACGTCGTGAAGTTCTGCGTGTATCCGATGCTGATCATCGACGAAGCGTATCGCCGCGATCCCGACGCGATCTGCTTCGCGCACGTGACGAACGCCGATCGCCTCGCGCACGACAGCCCCGAGTTCGTGATGCTGATGAATTACCTGGACATCGTGCGCGCGGGCAAGGCGAGCTTCGTCGGGCGCTTCGATACGCCACTGTTCCTGGCCGACCTGACCGATGTCGTCGTGTCGCACCAATGGTCGAACCCGCTGAACTATTTCTATTTCGACGTGTGCTGGCAGGGTTATCCGCTCGTGCACAACGCGAGCCTCGCGCCCGATCTCGGCTACTACTATCCGGACAACGACGTGCAGCAGGGCGCCGACGCGCTGCTGCGCGCGCTGCATACGCACGACGACGACTGGCAAGCGTATACGCGGCGCCAGCGCGAGATCCTCGGCCGTTACACGTCGGCGAATCCGGCGCTCGTCGCCGAGTACGACGCGCTGCTCGCGAACCTGATCGGCGCGCCGGCCGCCTAGCGCCGAGTTGCCGCCGGCGCACGTTCGTTGCGCCGCCGTCCGCCGTCGGGTTTGTCCCGCCCTAATGTCTGACGAAATCGTGCCGTTAAAAAAGAAACCGCCGAACCCGATGGATTCGGCGGTTTTCGAAGGCACGAAATTGACGGCTCCGAGGGAAGTCCGTCGAAAACAAGTTTATAGGTTAACAAGTCGGAAAGATTGTTAAATATGTTTCAATCGACAATCTTCATATAATTGAAATTGGTATTATCGGTTGGGCGGGGATTGATTCCGTTTCGAATTTTAATAATGTCGTTTGAAACGTGAAAATTGAATGCTGCGATGATCGAATGGCGCGCGGCGGCACGTTTCGCGCAGGTTTCGCGCAGGAGGCAGCATGTTCGGACACCGATGTTTCGAGTGGCGTATCGAGCGCGGGCGGCACTTCGCGGTACGGCATTTATCTGAACAATCGGCGGTGTCCCGATTCGCCCGAGGGAAAATCCGGGAAAAGACGATCCGGATAAAACCGTTTGGATGAAAAAGATAAACGATTCGAATTTTGGGTTCTTGCAATTCTCGTTGTGTAACCTGTCGCACTGTCGGTATCGTGCACGCGTGGTGTATTTCAAATAATCGAATAGCGTAAAAATATCGAATTTGACGGCGCCGAAGCGAACAGTACGCTCCCCGGAAAAAATCGACATACAGGATGGGCCGGGTGGGCGGCGGAGCGCGTCGAGGTCGGCTCGTTCCGCCTATGTGTTGAGGTCGAGCCGCGATCGGCGGCTCGCCATTAGCCGGAGCGCCGGATGAATGCGGTCGAAGCTCGCCAGGAGGCGAATCGGAAAGCGAATCGCAACGAAATCGATCTCGTGTTCGGGGCACCCGACGATCACCCCGATCTTGCGTCGGTGCGCAGTTTCGTCGAAAGCCGGCTCGGATTCGCGCGCGAGCCCGTGTGCCGCGCCGACCTGTCGGGCGGCGTGCTGTACGAGGAGTGCCTGGCGCGGCTGCGGTGGGGCGAGCGCGATGCGCTGCCGCCGCTCGCCTTTCTGCCGCGCCTCGAAGCGCTCGGGCTGATGCGCTGGTTCGACCGGCTGGTGGTCGGCCGCACGATCGATGCGCTGCGCGCCGATCCGGGCGCCGTATACGGTTGCAACGTCGCGGCGGCAAGCGCGGTCGTGGACGACGCGTGGCTGGCGATTTTCAGGCGGCTCGAGCGCGAGCCGTCGGTGGCGGCGCGGCTGGTGGTCGAGATCACGGAGACGGGGCCGCTGAACCCGGTCGCCGGCCGGTCGTTCGTGTCCCGCTTCCAGCGGGCCGGGTGCCGGATCGCGATCGACGATTTCGGCGTCGGCTTCAGTGCATTGAACAATCTGGTGGTCGGCAATCCCGACATCGTGAAGCTCGACCGCTCGATCCTGTCGCTGATCAAGCGCAACGCGATCGGCCGCTACCAGTTCCGCCGGCTGATCGCGTTTGCGCATGAAGGTGCGCGGCACGTCGTCGTCGAAGGCGTGGAAAGCGAGACCGACCGACAGATCATCGTGGATGCCGGCGTCACGTGGGCGCAGGGCATCCGGTTTTCATGGCGATCGCCGGCCGCCGCATGACTGCGGGAACGGGCAGGGCGGCGCGCGGCGTGTGCGTCGGGAGCGGGACGAATCGAAAAAGGGGCGTGGGCATGGCGGGAACGAAAGCCGGAGGCGGAACGGGCACGCAGGCGGCCGATGCGCGCGACCTGGTCGCGATCGCCGAACTGGTCGACATGCTGAGGCAACTCGGCGCCGAATCGACCGATGCGCCGTTCGACGTCGCGTCCTGTCTGAATGGCCTGACGATCGTCGCGCGCCGTATTCAGCGGATGAGCCCGCTCGACGCGGGCGGCCGCGAACTCGCGGCGCGGCACTATTACGCCGGCGTCATCGCCGGCGCCTGCGGCGACGAGTCGGCGATCGCGCGCGGCGTATCCGACAGCCTCGTCAGGCAATCGGGCGGGGCAGGCCGGTCGGTAACCCGTTGTTTCGCGGTGCTCGCGCGCATGGGGCGGCGACATGGTCGCGCGTTCGCCGCGCAAAGCGGCGATCGGGTACTGGCGTAACGCAACCGGCGCGTGTGAAGGAACTCAGCCGAGCGGGCGGCCGGCGAACAGGTGCTGGATCTGCGTGGAATAGGCGCGGACGTTGTGCTCGGCGAGCGTGTCGACCCGATGCAGGCAGCGGCGGGCGGCTGCCGCGTAGTCGTCGAGCCGTGCGTCGTGCGTCTGCGCGGCGGTCGCGATCGCGCGCGCGGCATCGAAGATCTCGAAGTCCGGATAGTAGTAGCCGACGTCGCGCAGGAACGGCGAGTTGTGCACGAGCGGGTAGTTGCCGTACAGCGCGTCGTACAGCAGGTAGTTGAGGCCGTTTTCCCAGTGGTGCGACACGACGATGTCGGTGTGATGCGCGGCCCATGCGACGAACGGCGCGCGCACGTCGGCAGTGGCCTTGCCGTCTCGCACCATCTCGAGCCCGAGCGCGAGATGCTTGAAGGCGACGTTTTCCTTCTTGTCGAACGTGTTGGTCATGTACACGTGCTCGACCAGCTCCGGATGTTCGACGTAGCACGCATTCGCGGCGAGCATCGGCACGATCGCGCTCTTCACGACGTTCAGGTTCGGCTCGAAGAACGCGATGCGCTTGGCCGGGCCGCGATTGCGATAGCCGAAGCGCGCCTTCAGTTCGGGATCCGCGTCGAGGCTGCGTTCGATGAAATACGGCGACCAGATGTGCGGCAGCTCGATCACCGGCGCGCGGTACACGGCCTGGAAATACGCGGCGCACGTATGCATGTGCTGCGGATTCGTCCAGATCTCGTCGAACTGCACGCGGTTCGGATTCGGACGCCAGTCGTTCTTCTCGAAGTTGATCGTCTCGACCGCGATCACGTAGTCGTTGCCGAAGCGGTACGACACGCACTTGCCGCCGCGCCGGCGCACGGCGTCCGTGTGCGACGGGTCGACGAACGCATTCATCTCGATCAGCAGGTCGGTCTGGTGGATGACGGCCGACAGCGGCCGCAGCGCATCGCCGAACGCGTCCATCATCAGCGCCTGCGGATACTCGGTGATGCCGTCGTCGTGCGCGAGCCAGACCTCGCCGATCAACGGCGATTGCTTCAGCAGCATGTACAGGTACACGCAGTGCTGGTTCGCGCCGTTGTACCAGATCGACTGCGTCGCGTCGCGCTGCACGTTCATCGTTATCGCGACATTGAGTTTCATCGGATCGGCTCCGTGGGGCGGGGACAGGTCACGCGTCGCGATAGAGGGCGGCGATCGCGTCCGTATAGGCCGCGACGTTCTCGGGGTTGTAGATGCTGACCGAGTCGAGCACGTGCTTCGCTTGCTCGCGGTATGCGTCGAGATTCGCGTCGTGCTCGGCAAACGCCTGCAACAGCGCGCGGCCGCCCGCCTGGCAGTCGAAGTCCGGATAGAAATACCCGGCCTTGCCGAGGAACGGCGAGTTGTGGATCAGCGGATAGTCGCCGTACAGCAGCTCGTAGTACAGGTAGTTCTGCGCGTTCTCCCATGTGTGCGACACCACCGCATCGCCGTACGCGGCCATGAACTCGTACACCGCATAGCGGCTTTCGAACGTCGTGATGCCGTGCTCGACGATGTCGAGACTCTTCGCGAAATGGATGAACGTCGTGTGATCCTTCAGGTGAATCGTGTTGCACACGCGCACGAATTCGAGGAATGCCGGATTCGCGCGGTAAGCCTCTTCCGTGATCAGCATCGGAATGATGCTGGTCTTCACCATGCAGATGTTCGGCTCGAACATCGTCACGCGCCAGCGCGGCTTGCCGGGCCGATAGCCGAACGTCAAGCCGGCGCCGAGCGTCGCGCGCGCCTTGTCGAACAGCATCGGGTGCCAGATGTGCGGGACGATCGTGACCGGCGCACGCAGGCCCGTCTGGTAGTAGTGCAGGCACGAGCGCTCGAACTCGGGAATCGTCCATACCGCGTCGTACGGCGCGCCCGAGAACAGGAAGCCCGACGGCTTGTCGAACATCGCGCGTTCGATATCGATCACGTAGTCGTTGCCGACCCGCATCGTGACCACCTTGCCGCCGCGCTCGCGGAACGTGCGCAGGTAGTCCGCGCCGAACTGCGCGCTCATTTCGATCAGCACGTCGCAGCGCTCGAGCGCTTCGTCCATCGACAGCAGCGGCACGTCCCACTCGCCGAGCATCATCTGCGGATCGGCAACGTGTTCGCCGCCGTTCACCATCACGGCTTCGGCGACGAGCGGGGACTGGCGCAGCAACAGGATCAGCAGCAGGCAGTTCTGGAAAATGCCGTTTTCCCACAGCGACTGGCCGGCGCCGCGCACGAACAGCGACACGCCGACGACGAGACGCTTGCCCTCGCCGGGCGCTTGACGGGCATTGGAGTCCGACATGCGTATGCTCCGGTTCAGGCGACCAGACGCGAGACGAACGCGTCGAGGTTCGCGGGGTTGTCGATCGAGACCGACTGCAGCAGCCGGCCCGCCTTCGCGCGGTAGTCGTCGAGGCGTTCGTCGTGATGCAGCCACGCTTCGAGCAGCGCACGGCCGCCGGCCGCCGAGTCGAAGTCCGGGTAGTAATAGCCGGCGTCGCCGATCAGCGTCGAGTTGTGGATCAGCGGATAGCCGCCGTACAGCACGTCGTAATACAGATAGTTCTGCCCGTTCTCCCAGTGATGCGACACGACCGCATCCGCGTGACGCGCCATGAAACCCGGCAGATCGAGCCGCGGTTCGAACGTCGCCTTGTGCTGGCGCACGAGATCGAGGCTGTTCGCGAAGTGCACGAAAGTCGGATGTTCCTTCATGTGCATCGAGTTGACGACGAACATGTGCTGCACAGCGTCAGGCCGCGCACGGTAGAACTCGTCGCACGCGAGCATCGGGTAATGGCAGGACTTGGCGACCGAGATGTTAGGCTCGAGCGTCGCGAGCTTCCACGGCCGCTGGCCGGGCCGATAGCCGAACGTCGCGCCTTCGTCGGCGAGCGTGGCCACGCGGCGCTCGAGGAAGTACGGCGACCAGATGTGCGGCATCAGGTGGACGGGCGCGCGCAGGATCGTCTGCAGCATCGGCGCGGCGGTCTTGTCGTATTGCGGCAGCAGCCACACTTCGTCGAACGGTGCGCCGTTGAACACGTGCCCCGACGGTTTCCCGAAGATCGGCGTTTCGCACAGGCCCGCATACACGTGCCCGCAGAAGAACGCGGCGATCTTCTTGCCGAGCGCCTTCATGTGCCTGAGCCATTCGACCGGCAACTGCGCGCCCATTTCGATCACGACGTCGAGTTCGTACGTGACGTCGGCGGGTTTCACGAGCGGGACGTCGAGGCCGTCGAGTTCGAGGCCGGCCGGCAGCGCGTTGGCGTCGCCGCCGTTCAGGAAATAGACGGGGCCGACGCGATCCGAACGCTTGAGCATCATCGCGAGGAACGCGATGTTCTGGTGAATGCCGTTCTCCCAGATCGCCTGGCCGTCGCGCGCAAACAGCGAGATGCCGACCGCCGGCCGTTGCTTGCGGGTGCCGCTCGCGGCGGTTTCATTGATGTCCGTCACCGGTTGTTTCCTCTGCGGCGTCGTGCGTCCGGGCATCGCGTCGAGCGTCTGGCCGGCAGCGGCGCGCCGTGGATCGTCATGGTTGGATTCGTGCCGGTGCGCCGCCGTGCGCGAATCGGGCGACGGGATTCGCGCGGCCGGCAGCCGGATTCCGGCGTGTCGCCGGCACGCCTCGCACGGCGCGCGTCGGGCAGGCTGCCCCGGCAACTGTCTGCCGGCGATTGTGGCATGGAAACCGCCGGTTTTGGCAGGGCGTGACGAACTTTGACATCGCCGCCGGCCAACGGGAACGGGCGCCGACGAAGCGGCGCCCGGTCGTCCGGCGGCCTGCCGGCGCGGTGCGGTGGCCCGCCGGCTCGCGCGGCCGCATGGGTGGCCGCAGGCGGCTCAGTGCTGCAGCCGGATTTCGACGCGGCGGTTGCTGGCGCGGCCTTCCGGTGTCGCGTTGGACGCGACCGGATCGGCCTTGCCGCGGCCCGAGACCGTCATCGAGTCGGTTTTCAGCCCGTGCGCCTTCAGATAGGCGGCGACCGATTCGGCGCGGCGCTTCGACAGCGCGAGGTTGTAGTCGTCGCTGCCCACCGAATCGGTGAAGCCGGTGACCGTTACCTGCGAGTACGTGCGATCGGCGCGCTCGCTCAACAGCCGGTCGAGCGATTCGCGCGCGGTCGGTGCGAGCGTCGCGTGATCGGTGGCGAACAGCGCGTCGCCCGACAGGTTCACGCGTTCGACCACGGCGACGGCCGGCTCGGCGGCCGAGGCCGCTTCGGCCGGTGCGGCGCCGCACTGGAAGACCAGCGTGGCCGGATCGGATTTGTCGCGCAGCGCGCGGGCCGAGTCGACGGCGCGCACGGGCTCGTCGCCGCAGATCTTGCGGGCGGCCTTCATGCAGGTCTGCGGGCCCGACAGCAAGCCGTGGCAGTCCACCTGGAACGTGCGCACGCCGTCGCGCGGCTGCAGTTCTGAGGCGCTGAAGGTCGGGCCGGATGCGGTCGAGCACGCGGCGAGGGCCGTTGCGGAAAGCGCGAGCGCAAGAGCGAGTTTGTTCACGGTGACGTCCTTAAAGCTTGGGTTGACCGAGGCCCGCCGCGCGGCGCGCAGCGGGCTCGTCCTGTCGTCGGAGCCGCGGGCCGTCCGGCGGCGAGCCGAACGGCCGGGCGGCGCGACGCGTTACTTCCACTGATACAGCATGCCGGCGCCGATCACCTTCTGACCGCCGCTGAAACCGCCGTTGATCGACGCCTTCAGGTTCTCCGTGATGCGCGCCTGCATGTTGACCGCCATCGCCTTCTGGCCGAGGAAGGTCGACGTGCCCACGCCCATCCCGAAGTTGGCGTCGCGATCGAGCTGCGGGATCGACGCCATCGCGCCGACGGCCGCGATACCCTGCTTCGCCATCTGGTCGGTCTGCTGCAGTTGCGAACCCAACGAGTTGATCTGCGCCTGCTGGCCCGACAGTGCCGTCGACAGCGTCGTCTGCACCTGCGTCAGCTGGTTCACGTTCACCGCGTCGGTGCCTTGCGTACCCGGCGCGACGTTCGTGATCTGGCGCTGCTGCGTGTCGCTGCCGACCGACACCACGTTCGAGCGACCGCCGTCGTTCGAACCCGCGCCGATCGCCACCGAGTTCGAGCCGGCGGTGACGGTCGGGACGTCGGTGCCCTTGCCGTTCATGTCGGCCGCGATGCCGTTGTTGTTCGCCGCACGCGTCGTGTTGTTGTTGAGCGTCGTCGACAACTGGTTCAACTGGTTGTTGATGTTCGTCACGCCGGTCGACAGCGACGCCACGTTGCTGTTCGTCGTGCTCAGGCCGGTGGACAGCGAGCCGATGCCCGTCGAGGTCGACGTGGACAGCGAGTTGACGTTGCTGTTCACCGTGCTGAGGCCCGTCGACAGCGAATTGATCGCGGTCGACGTGGACGTGGACAGCGACGCCACGTTGCTGTTCGTCGTGCTCAGGCCGGTCGACAGCGAGTTGATGCCGGTCGACAGCGACGCGACGTTCGATGCGGTGGACGTCGACAGCGTGTTGATCGCGTTGTTCGTCGCGTTCAGCTGGCTGCCGTTGATCGCGTCCGTGCTCGTGGCCGAGATCCGGCCCGCGGCGACGTTGGTGATCTGGCGTTCCTGGCCCTGTGCGCCGACGCTCACCACGCCGACCGGCGAGCCGCCCGCGAACGGGTACGTGACGCCGCCGATCGTGGCGCTCGAGGTGCCGACCGCCGCGGCCGTGACCGAGTTCGCGCCGAGTGCGATCGAGTTCGCGACGTTCGCTTGCGCGTTCGTGCCGAAGGCGAGCGCGTCGGCGGCCGTGGCCTTGGCGGCCGAGCCGTAGGCCTGTGCGCCCGTGGCGCTGGCCGTGGCCTGGCTGCCCAGCGCGATCGTGTTGTCCGCGGTGGCCTGGTTCGAGCTGCCGAGGGCGAGCGCGCTGGCGCCGGTTGCCGTGTTCTGGTTGCCGAGGGACACCGCGCCGTCGCCGGTCGCCGTGTTGTTTGCGCCCGTCGCGACCGCGCCGTCGCCGGACGCCGTGTTGCCGGAGCCGATCGATACCGCCTTGCCGCCCGTTGCCGATGCGTTCTGGCCGATCGCGACCGCGCCTGCCGTCTGCGCGTTCGAGCCGTCGCCGACTGCGACGCTGCTGGCGCCCGCCGCGCTGGCGTTCACGCCGGCGGCGAGGGCGTTGGTGCCCGTGGCGCCGTCGTTGGCGTAGTTGGCTTGCTGCACGCCGTTGTCGTTGACGCTGTAGTAGTGCGTCTTCGCGGCGTTGATCGCGGTCGAGGTCGACGTGGACAGCGACGACACCGAGCTGTTCGTGCTGCTCAGGCCGGTGGACAGCGAGCCGATGCCGGTCGAGGTCGACGTGGACAACGACAGGATCGTGCTGTCCGTGCTGCTCAGGCCCGTGGACAGGGAGCTGATGCCGGTCGAGGTCGAGGTCGAGAGCGACGTGATCGAGCTGTTGGCCGTGGACAGGCCCGTCGAAGTCGACGTGGACAGCGACGTTATCGAGCTGTTAGCCGTGGACAGGCCCGTCGAAGTCGAGGTCGACAACGACGTGATCGAGCTGTTAGCCGTGGACAGACCGGTCGAGGTCGAGGTCGAGAGCGACGTGATCGAGCTGTTAGCCGTGGACAGACCGGTCGAGGTCGAGGTCGAGAGCGACGTGATCGAGCTGTTAGCCGTGGAGAGACCCGTCGAAGTCGAGGTCGAGAGCGACGTGATCGAGCTGTTAGCCGTGGACAGGCCCGTCGAGGTCGAAGTCGAGAGCGACGTGATCGAGCTGTTGGCCGTGGAGAGACCCGTCGAGGTCGAAGTCGAGAGCGACGTGATCGAGCTGTTGGCCGTGGAGAGACCCGTCGAGGTCGAAGTCGAGAGCGACGTGATCGAGCTGTTAGCCGTGGAGAGACCCGTCGAAGTCGAGGTCGAGAGCGACGTGATCGAGCTGTTAGCCGTGGACAGACCGGTCGAAGTCGAGGTCGAGAGCGACGTGATGGAGCTATTGGCCGTGGACAGACCGGTCGAAGTCGAAGTCGACAGCGACGTGATCGAGCTGTTAGCCGTCGACAGGCCCGTCGAGGTCGAGGTCGACAACGACGTGATCGAGCTGTTGGCCGTCGACAGGCCCGTCGA
>NZ_LPMU01000019.1:0-1561 GCF_001534535.1 Burkholderia sp. MSMB1459WGS | reverse complement strand
CGTGCGTCACACGATCCTTCGCCGCGCTGTCATAGACCACCGCCAGCGATTCGCCCGTGGTCGGATCGATCACGCCGCCGTCCTTCAGCGAGTCGCTCAGGTCGCCGATGCTCTGGTTCGTCGCGAACAGCTGCGAACCATTGACCGCGTCCGTGCTCGTTGCCGACAGATCGCCTGCCGCCACGTTGTGGATCGCCACCGGCGTACCGGCGTTGCCCAGCGTGATGCCGGCCTTCGTCGCATCGTCGTACGTCACCGCCAGCGACGTCAGGCTGCCCTGACCGTCGTCGCCAACCAGGCCCGTGTCCTTCAACTGACCGAGGTTCACCGCGTCGCTGTCGCCCGTTGCGTCGGCCACGTTCGTCACCTTCACCGGACCATTGCCGTCGCCCAGCGTCACCGAGCCATAGTTCGGCGTGCCATCCGCGTTACGGTCGTACGTCACAGCCGCGATCGGCTGACCCGTCACCGGGTCGATCAGGCCCGAGCCCTTCAATTGGCTCACGTTCACCGCGTCCGTGTCGGCAACACCCGCCTTCACGTTCGACAGCGTCGTGCCATCCACGCCGGCCAGCGTGACCGTGTCCTTCGCCGTGCCGTCGTACACGACCGCCAGCGATCCGCCCGTCGCCGGATCGATCAGGCCGCTGTTGTTCAGCCAATCCTCCATCGAACCGACACGCGTATTCGTCATGAACAGCTGCGAACCATTGACCGCATCCGTGCTCGTCGCTGACAGATCGCCTGCCGCCACGTTGTGGATCGCTACCGGCGTACCCGCGTTGCCCAGCGTGATGCCGGCCTTCGTCGCGTCGTCGTACGTCACCGCCAACGACGTCAGGCCGCCCTGACCGTCGTCGCCGACCAGGCCCGTGTCCTTCAGCTGACCAAGGTTCACCGCGTCGCTGTCGCCCGTTGCGTCAGCCACATTCGTCACCTTCACCGGCCCCGTGCCGTCGCCCAGCGTCACCGAGCCGTAGTTCGGCGTGCCGTCCGCGTTACGGTCGTACGTCACAGCCGCGATCGGCTGACCCGTCGCCGGGTCGATCAGGCCCGAGCGTTTCAGCTGGCTCACGTTCACCGCGTCGGTGTCGTCCGTACCGGCCGCCACGTTCTTCAGTTGAACCGGCGTCGCTGCGCCCGCGCCACCCAGCGTCACGGTGTCCTTCGCCGCGCTGTCGTACACCACCGCCAGCGATTGACCCGTGATCGGATCGATCACGCCGCCGTTCTTCAGCGAATCGCTCAGATCGCCGATGCTCTGGTTCGTCGCGAACAGCTGCGAACCGTTCACCGCGTCCGTGCTCGTCGCCGACAGATCGCCTTCAGCCACGTTATGGATCGCCACCGGCGTACCCGCGTTGCCCAGCGTGATGCCTGCCTTGGTCGCGTCGTCGTACGTCACCGCCAGCGACGTCAGGTTGCCCTGACCGTCATCGCCGACCAGGCCCGTGTCCTTCAACTGACCCACGTTCACCGCGTCCGTGTCGTCCGTACCGGCCGCCACGTTCTTCAGTTGAACCGGCGTCGCTGCGCCCGCGCCACCCAGCGTCACGGTGTC
>NZ_LPMU01000018.1:0-1586 GCF_001534535.1 Burkholderia sp. MSMB1459WGS | reverse complement strand
GGACGACGCGGAAGACCGCGAAGATCCGCGCATCGCCGCGCTCAAGCAAACCGCGAAAACCCAGCCGAAGGCCGCCTACGATCTCGGCCTGCGCTACTTCCGCGGCGACGGCGTGCGCCAGGACAGCTACCAGGCGCTCAAGTGGATGCGCGAGGCCGCCGAACGCGGCGACCTGAACGCGCAGAAGGCGCTCGGCAGTTTCTACCTGTTCGGCCTCGAGGAAATGGGCTCGGATGCGCGCGAAGCGGAGAAGTGGCTGTCGATCGCGGCCAGCCGCGGCGACAAGGAATCGAAAAAGCTGCTCGACCTCGCGCGCAAGGCGAAGAAAGAAGACGAAGAAGACTGGAAATGGCGCACGCAATGGCGTGACGTCTATTACGGCTACTGGTACTCGGGCTATCCGTACTACGGCGTCTGGCAGCAGACGTACTGGTACTACTGACCGGGCATCGAGCAACGGGGGCGGCCGCGGGGAGACCACCATCGCGCGCCACGCCGGGGGGCTTATCGAAGTTCGCACGAACACATAAGCCGAACAACGACTCTAATCGATCGACAACGACATGAAGACCAACCTTTCCCAACGTCTCGTTCAAGGTGCGCTGATTGCAGCGCTTGGCGCGTCCGTCGCGGGGTGCGGCGGCGTGGTGACGCCCGGCGGGCAGAACGCCGGCGTGACCGGTGCGGCGGCGGGCGGCGCGAGCGCCGGCGCCGATTCGCAACTGCAGCGCTGCACGTCGCCGCTCGGTACGATCGCGGTGGACGACGGCCGCAACGCCGACTGGTGGGGCCCGTTCGGCAGCGCGACCAAGATGACGACGATCGACCCGCTGCTGCGCCTGGCTGTGCAGCAGTCGAACTGTTTCGTGATCACGTCGATCGGCAACCAGAAGAGCGACGCACGCCTGTCGCGCATCACGCAACTGCAGCGCAACTCGGGCGAATACCGCGCGGGCTCGAAGCAGCAGAAGGGGCAGCGGGTAGCGGCCGACTACTACATGGAGCCGCAGATCGTGATCAACGACTCGCCGATCGGCGGGATCGGCAGCATGATCGGCGGGCTGATCGGCAACAGCGCGGTGGCGGCGGTGGCGGGCCACCTGCAGACGAAGGCGTCGGTCGTGACGCTGACGCTGTTCGACGTGCGCTCGGCGGTGCAGATCGCGGCGGCGGAAGGCAGCTCGACGGCGACCAACTACGGCGCGGCGCTGGGCGGCTTCGGCGGCGGCGTGGGCGGTGCGCTTGCGGGCTTCTCTGCGACGCCGGAGGGCAAGGCGACGGTCGTCGCGTTCATCGATGCGTACAACAAGATGGTCGTCGCGCTGCGCAGCTACAAGGCGCAGGACGTGAAGGGCGGGCTGGGCCGCGGCGGCCAGCTGCAGGTGAACTGACGTAGGTGGGCCGGCGGGATGCCGCCGGCCGATTGCCGAGTCTCGCTTCCCGATTCGCGATTCCTGAATTCCCGATGGTCGGTGCGTGCGGCGCGATGCGCGCGTGCCGGCTTCGTTCGTCCAGTTCGTTTGAAAGGGGACCCCGATGAAAGCCGCTGTACTGATTGCATTGACCTGCCTCGCGCTGACCGCTTG
>NZ_LPMU01000017.1:0-45730 GCF_001534535.1 Burkholderia sp. MSMB1459WGS | reverse complement strand
ACTCTTCAGTTCAAACCTGTTACTGTTTTCGGTTCTTTCGAACCGGTCGCTCACTCAAAGCTGACAGGAATATGAATCACTTCATAAACCTGACTTACTTTAGTGTGAGACTCTTGATACTTTCGCTACCTGATCCGAGGATCAGCTCGCTTCCATCAAGCGCCCACACTTATCGGCTGTTAATTTTTAAAGAGCATTCTGCGAGGGATCTTGAACCCCTCAGCAGCGCTGCGTTTTCAGCAGCAGAGAAACGAGATTATGAACCGTGTTTCGCAGCGCGTCAACAACTTTCTGCACGACATCGTTGCGACTGCGGGGTCATCTTCCTGCGCCGTCGGGCTCGTTACCCCCGAACCCCAACAGCACCGCTTCCCTTCCTCCCGCGCCGCGTTTCCGTTAGCGCGAAAGAGGCGTGATTCTATGCATCCGCCCCCTTCCGTGCAAGCTCTTTGTGAAGAAAGTTTGAAAAAGCCTCCGTGCGCTGCCGCGCACGGAGGCTTTGGGCGCGACGCACGATGTCACGCTGTCGGCCCGCAGACCGCCGACAACCTTTCCCCCTCCTATATATAGAAGCGCGTCACTTGCTGCCCACCGCAGCCCGCAGTTGCTCGACCGGCACCGCGTCGGCCATCGCCGCGTAGCCCGCATCGCTCGGATGGATACCGTCGCCGCTATCGTATCGGCGCTGCAGCACGCTCGGGCGCGCCGGATCGCGCAGCACCGCGTCGAAGTCCACCACGCCGTCGAACCCGCCGCCGCGGATCCACCGGTTCACCTCGAGCCGAATCGCTTCGCGTCCGGCCGGCAACGCCGCCGGCGTGAGCGTCGCACCGAAGACCTTCACGCCCTGTCGGTGCGCCGCCTCGATCAGCCGGCGATAGCCGTCGATCAACGACGCGGCCGTCACCTGCGTATGCGGGTGATCGCAGTCGAGCCCCGCGCGCGGCGGCATCGCCGCGAAGTTGATGTCGTTGATCCCGATCAGCACGATCGCCGCCTTCACGCCCGAGCGCGACAGCGCATCGCGCTCGAACCGCGACGCCAGCGACGTGCCGTAGCACGCTGAATCGCTGAGCAACCGGTTCCCGCTGATGCCGAGATTCACGACGCCGATCGAATCGGCGCCCGACGCCGCCAACCGGCGCGCGAGCGCGTCGGGCCAGCGACGGTTCCGGTTCACGCTGGAGCGCAGCCCATCGGTGATCGAGTCGCCGATCGCGGCGACGCTGGCATGCGCGGAACCGACTTCGACGGCCAGCTCGGTCACCCACGCATATTGGGTAAAACGGGTGCGGAACGCGGCGGCGGCCGGATCGCTCACATGATCGCCGGGCCCAGACACATAGTTGAACTGGTTCGACACGCGATGCCAGACCGTCATCCGCTGGTTCGGCCCCATCCGGAGATCGATCGCATACGGCTGCGCGGCCATCACGTCGATCGCCACCGGATCGCTTTCGAGCTCCTGGCCCGGCGCGAGCGTCACCGACGCCTTACCGCCGAACCGCACCGGTACCGCCGCGCCGCCGGCAAGTGCCGCCCCTTCGCCGGCGCGCGCAAGGCTCGCGCCCTCGACGACCAGCGGCGCGCGACCGTATGCGTTGCTCACGCGAATCCGCGCGGCCCGCCCCGA
Organism: Burkholderia sp. MSMB1459WGS; assembly: GCF_001534535.1. Taxonomy (NCBI): domain Bacteria; kingdom Pseudomonadati; phylum Pseudomonadota; class Betaproteobacteria; order Burkholderiales; family Burkholderiaceae; genus Burkholderia; species Burkholderia sp. MSMB1459WGS. Next base: position 44,097 of record NZ_LPMU01000017.1, on the reverse strand, counting down.
CACGGTCGGGTAGACGATCTGGCGCACGGTCCGCCCGGCCACGTCGGGAGCACGGTAGAGCGGCGGCGGCGAGGCGAGATCGGGAATCGGCTGCAGCGCGGTCGCCCACGCGGCGACCCAACCGGCCGGCGCGGCCGACGCCGCAAGCGGCGACACGAAAACGGCCGCGCCCAGCGCTACCGCGGCGAAACTGCTTCGAAATGACATCGGCGAAATCCTCATCGGAAAGCGGGCATTGTGCCGCAGAAGACGCGAGGCCCACGTGCGGGGCCGTACTCGCGCCGCCCGATCGCGCCCCGACTTCTGTCGTTTACCCGAATCCCATCGCAAATTCGCGAGAAATTTATTAACCGACCGGTCGGTTGGTTTATACTTCGCAACACATTCAACCGGACGAGAGCTTTCGCCATGTACACGCAATCCCTCGACATCCCCGGCAACGTCGCGCCGCTCGACGCCGCAGCCGAGTCGCCCGAGCAGGCGCGGTTCGATGCGGTGATGGCCGCGGACGGCAAGATCGAACCGCAGGACTGGATGCCCGACGCGTATCGCAAGACGCTGATACGCCAGATCTCGCAGCACGCGCATTCGGAAGTCGTCGGCATGCTGCCGGAAGGCAACTGGATCTCGCGCGCGCCGAGCCTGAAGCGCAAGGCGATCCTGCTCGCGAAGGTGCAGGACGAAGCCGGCCACGGCCTCTATCTTTATAGCGCGGCCGAAACGCTCGGCGTATCGCGCGATGCGCTGATCGACGCGCTGCACGCCGGCAAGGCGAAATACTCGAGCATCTTCAACTACCCGACGCCGACCTGGGCCGACGTGGGCGTGATCGGCTGGCTGGTCGACGGCGCCGCGATCATGAATCAGATCCCGCTGTGCCGCTGCACGTACGGCCCGTACGCGCGCGCGATGATCCGCGTGTGCAAGGAAGAGTCGTTCCACCAGCGCCAGGGTTTCGACGCGCTGCTGTCGATGATGAAGGGCAGCGACGCGCAACGCGCGATGGTCCAGCAGGCCGTCGACCGCTGGTGGTGGCCGGTGCTCATGATGTTCGGCCCGAGCGACGCCGATTCGGTCCACAGCAGCCAGTCCGCCAAATGGGGCATCAAGCGGATCTCGAACGACGATCTGCGGCAGAAATTCGTCGACGCGACGGTCGACCAGGCGAAGGTGCTCGGCGTGACGCTGCCCGACCCCGACCTGAAGTGGAACGAGGCGCGCGGCCACTACGACTACGGCACGATCGACTGGGACGAATTCTGGCGCGTGGTCAACGGCGACGGCCCGTGCAACAAGGAACGCCTCGCGACCCGCGTGAAAGCACACGAAGACGGCGCCTGGGTGCGCGAAGCCGCGCTCGCGCACGAAGCGAAGCGCCGCGCCCGCGCCGAACAGCACGCCGCCTGAGCGGCATCCCTCGAATTCAGGAATCAGGAGAAAGCGATGAACAAGGAATGGCCGATCTGGGAAGTGTTCGTGCGCAGCAAGCAGGGCCTCGACCACAAGCATTGCGGCAGCCTGCACGCCGCCGACGCGACGATGGCGCTGCGCATGGCGCGCGACGTCTACACGCGTCGCCAGGAAGGCGTGAGCATCTGGGTGGTGCCGTCGTCGGCGATCACCGCGTCGGATCCGAGCGAAAAGGCCGAACTGTTCGAGCCGGCGGGCGACAAGATCTACCGTCACCCGACGTTCTATACGCTGCCCGACGAAGTCAACCACATGTAACGCGCGCCATGACGATCACGCCCGAACACCTCTCCTACGTGCTGCGCCTCGCGGACAACGCGCTGATCCTCGGTCAGCGCAACGCCGAATGGTGCGGCCACGGCCCGATCCTCGAGGAAGACATCGCGCTCACCAACATGAGCCTCGACCTCATCGGCCAGGCGCGCATGCTGTATACCCACGCGGCCGAACTCGAGCGCCAGCTCACCGGCGCGACGAAAACCGAAGACGACTACGCGTACTTCCGCACCGAGCGCGAGTTCGCGAACTTCACGCTCGCCGAGCTGCCGCACTACGGCCCGGTGTCCGGCACCGCGCACGCCGACAAGGACTACGCGGTGACGATCGTGCGCAACTTCCTGTACGCGACGCTGATGCTGCACGTATGGAGCGCGCTGGAAACGTCGACCGACACGCAACTGGCCGCGATCGCCGCGAAATCGGTGAAGGAAACCCGCTATCACGTCCAGCATGCGCGCGAATGGCTCGTGCGCCTCGGCGACGGCACCGACGAATCGCACCGCCGCGCGCAAGCCGCGCTCGACTACCTGATGCCGTATACGCGCGAATGCTTCGCCGCCGATGCGATCGACGACGCGATCGTTGCAGCGGGCATCGGCCCGGCGCCGGCCGCGATCGAAGCCGCGTGGCGCGCGGACGTGGACGACGCGCTCGCGGAGGCCACGCTGACGCTGCCGGCGCCGGTGAAGCATGTGACGACCGGCAAGCGAGGCGAGCATTCGGAACACATGGGCTACCTGCTCGCGGAAATGCAGAGCCTCGCGCGCCAGCACCCCGGCGCGAGCTGGTAATCGGCCCACGCCACGGAGCCCGACGATGTCCGCCCAGACCGCTGCCCCAGCCCGCAACGCCGCCGCGCACCGCGACGATCCGCTGCTCGCCCGTGCGTGGGACGTGCTGGAAGCCGTGCCCGACCCGGAGATCCCGGTCGTGTCGATCCGCGAGCTCGGCATCCTGCGCGACGTCCGCCGCGCGGACGACGGCCGGCTCGAAGTCGTGATCACGCCGACCTACTCGGGCTGCCCGGCGATGTCGCAGATCGCCGAGGACATTGCCGCCGCGCTGCAGGCCGCCGATCTGCCGCCGCACCGGATCGAGACGGTGCTCGCGCCCGCATGGACGACCGACTGGATCACGCAGGAGGCGCGCGACAAGCTGCGCGCGTACGGCATTGCGCCGCCGGCCGGCCAGTGCGGCAGCGCCGCGCCGCGGGAAAACGTCGTGCGCTTCGTGCCGCGGCCGGTCGCGGCACCCGCCTGCCCGCGCTGCGGTTCCGCGCGCACCGAACGTCTCGCGCAGTTCGCGTCCACGGCCTGCAAGGCGCTGTATCGCTGCGTCGACTGCCGCGAACCCTTCGACTACTTCAAACCCTACTGAATATGGCGACCCCGCAATTTCATCCGCTGCGTATCCGCGACGTGCGGCCCGAGACCGCCGACGCCGTGACCGTCTCGTTCGACGTGCCGCCCGAGCTGCGCGACGCGTACCGCTTCACGCAGGGCCAGTTCGTCACGCTGAAGACCCACATCGACGGCGAGGAGACGCGCCGCTCGTATTCGATCTGCGTCGGCACGACGGACTACGACCGTGACGGCGAACTGCGCATCGGCATCAAACGCGTGCGCGGCGGCCGCTTCTCGAACTTCGCGTTCGACACGCTAAAGCCCGGCCACACGATCGACGTGATGACGCCGGACGGCCGCTTCTTCACGCACCTGAACGCAGACCACGGCAAGCAGTACGTCGCGTTTTCCGGCGGCTCGGGGATCACGCCGGTGCTCGCGATCGTGAAGACGACGCTCGAACTCGAGCCGCGCAGCACGTTCACGCTGATCTACGGCAACCGCAGCGTCGACGCGATCATGTTCGCGGAGGAGCTCGAGGACCTGAAGAATCGCTACATGAACCGCTTCGTCCTCTATCACGTGCTGTCGGACGACCTGCAGGACGTCGAGCTGTTCAACGGCGTGCTCGATCAGGCGAAGTGCGCGGAATTCCTCGCGACGCTGACGCCGGCCGACGCGATCGACGAGGCATTCATCTGCGGCCCGGCGCCGATGATGGACGCCGCCGAAGCCGCGCTGAAGGCGGCCGGCGTGCCGCAGGCGAAGGTGCACGTCGAGCGATTCGGCACGCCGCTGCCGCAGGCCGGCGCACCGGTCGTCGAGATCACCGACCAGACGCCGGCCGCCGACCTCGAAATCGTGCTCGACGGCAAGAAGCGCAAGCTGCGTTTGCCGTACGAAGGCGTGAGCCTGCTCGACGTGGGCCTGCGCGCCGGCCTCGCGCTGCCGTATGCGTGCAAGGGTGGCGTGTGCTGCACGTGCCGCGCGAAGGTGGTCGAAGGCGAAGTGCGGATGGAGAAGAACTACACGCTCGAGGACCACGAAGTGAAGGACGGCTTCGTGCTCACGTGCCAGTGCCACCCGATCAGCGACAAGGTCGTCGTGAGCTTCGACGAACGTTGAGCGGCATCGCGTCGCGGCGCCCGACGGTTTCTCGCCGTCACACATCTCGCTTACACTAGGGGCCGCCGGCCGGCTGGACGTCGCAACGTCCGCCCGGCCGGCGGTTTTCTTTTGTTGACGACAGGCCGATGAGTACCATTCATGTGATTCAGGGCGGCACCGCCGCCGCGTCGCTGCGCGAGGCTCTTGCGCAAGCCGGACGCGACGAGCGCGTCGTCGGTTTGCTCGACGATCTCGGCGTCGGGCCGCTGAAGGGCGCCGACGAGACGCCCGACACGCGCGCCGCCTTCTGGCAGCACGTGCTCGGCAACCAGATTCCCGACTGGAACGCGGAAATCGAAGGCGAATTCGCACGCCTCGACCAGCTCGCGACGGAGACCGGCCAGGTCGTCGTGTGGCACGCGCCGAGCGTCGGCGACAAGCTGCTGCTGCGCCGCGTCGCCTATCACCTGCGCAACGTGCCGCAGCGCCTGAACGAGGTGCGGCTGTCGGCCGCCGATCTCGACGCCGCGCAGCGCGCGTCGCTGTCGCGCACCGACCAGGCATGCGCGACCGGGATGTTCTCGCCCGCGGAACTGGCGCGCAAACGGCCGGCGGCCGCGCCGGTCTCGGTCCTGCGCATCGGCCGCCTCGCGCTCGAATGGCAGGAAGCGAAGCACCTGAACGCCGAACTGCGTTATTGGGTCAGCAACACGATCAAGAGCGGCCACTACGCCGATCTCGACGCACTGATCGTCGCGCGCGCGGAAACCGACTGGCAGCCTGCGCGGCGCCTCGTCGGCAGCATCATGGCCGCCGCCGACCGCGGCGGGCTGTTCGTCAGCGACTCGATCGCCTGGTGGCGTTGCCGCGAGCTGGCGGTCGCCGGCCGGCTCGAGCTGCAGGACGACGCGCCCGACGCCCTCTCTTCCACGCAGGTGCGCGCAGTCCGCGCCGCCCCGCACCGCTAATCTTCCGTATTCGACCATGGCCCGAACCCGAGCGCCCGACCACGAATCCCAGCGCGAGCAGATCCTCGACCTGGCCGCCGAGAAATTCGCGCAGACGAGCTACCCGAGCACGTCGATGTCCGATCTCGCGACCGCGAGCGGCACGTCGAAGGCGCGGCTCTATCACTATTACGAGAGCAAGGAAGCGATCCTGTTCGACCTGCTCGACCGCTACACGAAACGGCTGATGCTGATCATCGCCGAGGTCGAGGGCGCGAGCCAGCGGCGCGGCCTCAGCGAGCGCGACGCGTTCGCCGAACTCGTGCGCGCGTTCCTCGCCGAATACGAGACGTCGCACAGCCGCCACGTCGCGCTGCTCAACGACGTGAAGTATCTCGAGGACGCGCAGCGCGAAATCGTGCTCGACCGCCAGCGCGACATCGTCGCGGCGTTCACGCGGCAGCTCGCGCGCGCGTACCCGGACCGCATCTCGAAGGAAAACCAGACCTCGGTGACGATGATGGTGTTCGGGATGATCAACTGGACCTTCACGTGGCTGAAGCCGGGCGGGCGCCTCGGCTACCGCGACTTCGCCGAACAGGTGATCGACCTGATCGAACGCGGGCTGTCGACAGCCGCCTGATTGCCGCGCAGCAGCATGCGTTGCGTGGCGGGCACAGTGCGACCGCCCGCCACGCATTTCATATGATGAATTTTATATCCGTTAAAAATCAAATAGATAGAGAATGAACTAAGCGGATTTAGAATTCCTCCTCGGCATAAACACTGTCAAATACGGGTTTTCCCCAACCCCGCTCGGGTAAAATGCTGTTGCATTGCACAACCCGTTTGTGCGCCCACACTGAGGAACCCACGATGAACACGCAATTCAACGGCCGTGCCGATGCTGTCGGCAAGGTCGGTACTGCGCCGGTTCTCGTCAGGGAACTGGCTTCCAAAGACCGTGAGCAAATGCTCACCCACTTTCTCTCGCTCGACGAAGAGGACCGCCTGCTGCGCTTCGGCCAGATGGTTCCCGACCACGTGATCGAGAACTATGTCCGCACGATCGACTTCGGTCGCGATACCGTGTTCGGCGTGTTCGACCACGACCTCGAACTGATCGGCGTCGGCCACCTGGCCTATCTGCCGGCCGAGGGCGACACGCGCACGGCGGAATTCGGCGTGTCGGTGCTCGAAAGCGCGCGCGGCCGCGGCGTCGGCTCGAAGCTGTTCGAGCGCGCGGCGATCCGCAGCCGCAACACGCACGTGACGATGCTGTACATGCACTGCCTGTCGCGTAACGCGACGATGATGCACATCGCGAAGAAGTCCGGGATGCGGATCGAGTACGCGTACGGCGAAGCCGATGCGTACCTGTCGCTGCCGCCGGCCGACCACTCGACGATCATCGCCGAGATGCTGCAGGAGCAGGCCGCGGTGTTCGACTACGCGATGAAGCGCCAGGCGCGCCGCACGACGAAGTTCATCGAATCGCTGATGCCCGCCGCACTGACGGCCTGACGTCGACGACGTCAGCCAGCCGGGCCGCGCCTGCGGGCGTGCCCGGCGCCCTCCCTTCCCCGCCGCGCTAGCGCACCGAACGAATCGGCAACGCCGTCGTTTCCTTGAAGCAGTCGAGCGAGAAGCTCGTTTTCACGTCGATCACCGACGGATGGTGCAGCAGATGCTCCTGCACGAAGCGGGAGAAATGCGCCATGTCCTCGACCTGCACGCGCAGCAGGTAATCCATGTCGCCCGTCATCGCGTGGCACGCGACCACTTCCGGCCAGGCCTGCACGGCCGCGCGAAACAGTTCCGCGTGGGTCGCGCCCGCGCGCGCCGACGTCTCGTCGGCCCGCATCGGCGCGAGGCCGCCGCGCTTTTCGAGCCGCACGCTCACGTAGGCCAGCAGGTCGAGCCCGAGCTTCTGCGGATTCAGCAGCGCGACGTAGCCCGTGATCACGCCGATTTCCTCGAGCCGCCGGATCCGCCGCAGGCAGGGGCTCGGCGACAGGTTCACGCGTTCGGCGATCTCCTGGTTCGACAGGCGCCCGTTCTCCTGAAGAATCGCGAGAATTCGCCGATCGATGGCATCCAATTCGGCTTGCGCCATCTTCTGCCCTCCGATGATTATTTTGAGACTGGAAATTGCGCCATCGTAGGCGCGGGCGATTAAGTTCGCAAGTTTCCGCTCGCGGCCGCCCGCTACACTCTGTCGCATGTTTCGACTCGCCGCGCACGCGCGCTGCCGGCACGGCCGTCGACATCGAACCACGCCGGGCACGCGCACGCCGCCCCGGCCGATCGCCCCGCACAGGAGACACGACATGCAGATCCCCACCTGGGACAACCCCGTCGGCACCGACGGCTTCGAATTCATCGAATACACGGCACCGGACCCGAAAGCCCTCGGACAACTGTTCGAACGGATGGGTTTCACCGCGATCGCGCGCCATCGCCACAAGGACGTGACGGTGTACCGCCAGGGCGATATCAATTTCATCATCAACGCCGAACCCGATTCGTTCGCGCAACGCTTCGCGCGGCTGCACGGCCCGTCGATCTGCGCGATCGCGTTCCGCGTGCAGGATGCCGCCAAGGCGTACCAGCACGCGCTGGAGCTCGGCGCATGGGGCTTCGACAACAAGACCGGCCCGATGGAACTGAACATCCCCGCGATCAAGGGCATCGGCGATTCGCTGATCTACTTCGTCGACCGCTGGCGCGGCAAGAACGGCGCACAACCGGGCGCGATCGGCGACATCAGCATCTACGACGTCGACTTCGAACCGATTCCCGGCGCGAACCCGAACCCGGTCGGCCACGGCCTCACCTACATCGACCATCTGACGCACAACGTGCATCGCGGCCGCATGCAGGAATGGGCCGAGTTCTACGAACGCCTGTTCAACTTCCGCGAAGTGCGCTATTTCGACATCGAGGGCAAGGTGACGGGCGTGAAGTCGAAGGCGATGACGTCGCCGTGCGGCAAGATCCGCATCCCGATCAACGAGGAAGGCTCGGATACGGCCGGCCAGATCCAGGAATACCTGGACGCGTATCACGGCGAAGGCATCCAGCACATCGCGCTCGGCGCGAGCGACATCTACCGGGCGGTCGACGGGCTGCGCAGCAAGGAAGTGAAGCTGCTCGACACGATCGACACGTATTACGAGCTGGTCGACCGCCGCGTGCCGAACCACGGCGAATCGCTGGACGAGCTGAAGAAGCGCAAGATCCTGATCGACGGCGCGCGCGACGACCTGCTGCTGCAGATCTTCACCGAAAACCAGATCGGACCGATCTTCTTCGAGATCATCCAGCGCAAGGGCAACCAGGGCTTCGGCGAAGGCAACTTCAAGGCGCTGTTCGAATCGATCGAGCTCGACCAGATCCGCCGCGGCGTCGTGCAGGACAAGGCCTGACGCTGCCGCCGCGCGGCGGCCGCCCGAGTAACCGGGATGGCCACGCGGTCCGGCGGCACAAAGAAAAAGGGCGGGAACCCTCGGATTCCCGCCCTTTTTGCATACCGGCGCAGCCCGCGGGCCGCGCGATCGCATCAACGCACGTTCGCCTTCGACTCGGCGGCACGTTCGGCCGACGGCTGTGCTGCGGTGTCCTGGGCCGGCACGATCTGACGCATCTGCGCGCCGGCTGCCGCCAGTGCGCTCGCGCCGCGCGCGTGCACCGGGCCGGTCATCGCGAAAAACGCGGCGGACACGATCAGGAAACTCTGGATATGACGTGTGTTCATTGCACCTCCTGTAAAACTGCCGGCGCCTCCCCGACTGCGTCGGAACGAACCGACGCGGCCGGGCACCTCCGGCAGGCCGACAAGATTAACGGCATTTGCCGGCAGATCAATGCGGCTTTACATGCTTTTACATGATGTAACGCATCATCCCGCCCTGTTTTGCCGTGCGCCGCCCTCGTTTCCCGCGTTGCGACCGATGGGCGGCGGGTTTGCCCCAGTGCTACCATCCCTTGAAACCGGCGAACATGCCGGCCACTGCTGACGCGTCCAAAAGATGCCGACGCAACCGAAGTTTTGGTGATCCCAGACCGGGTGGAGGAGACAGTTAATGAATGCCCCGCTAGACGCAGACCAACGCGCGTCGCTAGAAGCCGCGCTGAAGTCCGTCACGCTTGACGACAAATACACGCTGGAACGCGGCCGCGCGTACATGAGCGGCATCCAGGCCCTCGTGCGCCTGCCGATGCTCCAGCAGGAACGCGACCGCGCCGCCGGCCTCAATACGGCCGGCTTCATCTCCGGCTACCGCGGCTCGCCGCTCGGCGGCCTCGATCTGTCGCTCTGGAAAGCCAAGCAGCATCTGGCCGCCCATCAGATCGTCTTCCAGCCCGGCCTCAACGAAGACCTCGCCGCCACCGCCGTGTGGGGCTCGCAGCAGGTGAACCTGTACCCGGGCGCAAAATACGACGGCGTGTTCGGCATGTGGTACGGCAAGGGCCCGGGCGTCGATCGCACCGGCGACGTCTTCAAGCACGCGAACTCGGCCGGCTCGTCGCAGCACGGCGGCGTGGTGGTGCTCGCCGGCGACGATCACGCGGCGAAATCGTCGACGCTCGCGCACCAATCCGAACACATCTTCAAGGCCTGCGGGCTGCCGGTGCTGTTCCCGTCCAACGTGCAGGAATATCTCGATTTCGGCCTGCACGGCTGGGCGATGAGCCGCTATTCGGGCCTGTGGGTCGCGCTCAAGTGCGTGACGGACGTCGTCGAATCATCGGCGTCGGTCGACATCGACCCGCATCGCACCGAAATCGTGCTGCCGACCGATTTCATCCTGCCGGAAGGCGGGCTGAACATCCGCTGGCCCGATCCGCCGCTCGTGCAGGAAGCGCGGCTGCTCGACTACAAGTGGTATGCGGCGCTCGCGTACGTGCGTGCGAACAAGCTCGACCGGATCGAGATCGACTCGCCGAATGCGCGCTTCGGGATCATGACCGGCGGCAAGGCGTACCTCGACGTGCGCCAGGCGCTGATCGACCTCGGCCTCGACGACGAAACCTGCGCGCGGATCGGCATCCGGCTCTACAAGGTCGGCTGCGTGTGGCCGCTCGAAGCGCAGGGCGCGCAGGCGTTCGCGCGCGGGCTCGACGAAATCCTCGTCGTCGAGGAAAAGCGCCAGATCCTCGAATACGCGATCAAGGAAGAGCTGTACAACTGGCCCGATGCGCAACGCCCGCGCGTGTTCGGCAAGTTCGACGAGAAGGACGGCGCCGGCGGCGAATGGTCGGTGCCGATGGGCAACTGGCTGCTGCCCGCGCACTACGAGCTGTCGCCGGCGATCATCGCGAAGGCGATCGCGACGCGGCTCGACAAGTTCGAATTGCCGTCCGACGTGCGAGCGCGCATCGCCGCGCGGCTCGCGGTGATCAACGCGAAGGAAATGGCGCTCGCGAAGCCGCACGTGCAAACCGAGCGCAAGCCGTGGTTCTGCTCGGGCTGCCCGCACAACACGTCGACCAACGTGCCGGAAGGCTCGCGCGCGATCGCGGGGATCGGCTGCCACTACATGACCGTGTGGATGGACCGCAGCACGAGCACCTTCAGCCAGATGGGCGGCGAAGGCGTGCCGTGGATCGGCCAGGCGCCGTTCACGGACGAAAAGCACGTGTTCGCGAACCTCGGCGACGGCACCTATTTCCATTCGGGCCTGCTCGCCGTGCGCGCGGCGATCTCGTCGAAGGCGAACATCACCTACAAGATCCTCTACAACGACGCGGTGGCGATGACGGGCGGCCAGCCGGTCGACGGCGTGCTGACGGTGCCGCAGATCACGCATCAGCTCGCGTCCGAAGGCGCGAAGAAGATCGTGATCGTCACCGACGAACCGGAGAAGTACGACAGCCAGAAGGCGCTGCTCGCACCGGGCGTGACGATCCATCACCGCGACCAGCTCGACGACGTGCAGCGCGAGCTGCGCGAGATCGAAGGCACGACGATCCTGATCTACGACCAGACCTGCGCGACCGAGAAGCGCCGCCGTCGCAAACGCGGCACGTATCCGGACCCGGCCAAGCGCGTCGTGATCAACGAAGCGGTGTGCGAAGGCTGCGGCGACTGCTCGGTGCAGTCGAACTGCCTGTCGGTCGAGCCGCTGGAAACCGAATTCGGCACGAAGCGCCAGATCAACCAGTCGAGCTGCAACAAGGATTTTTCGTGCGTGAAGGGCTTCTGCCCGAGCTTCGTCACGGTCGAAGGCGGCCAGTTGAAGAAGCCGAAGGCCGTGTCGGTCGACGGCAGCGCATTGCCGCCGATCCCCGAACCGACGCTGCCGGACATCGAGCGCGCGTACGGCGTGCTCGTCACCGGCGTGGGCGGCACGGGCGTCGTGACGATCGGCGCGCTGCTCGGGATGGCCGCGCACCTGGAGAACAAGGGCGTGACCGTGCTCGACGTCACCGGCCTCGCGCAGAAAGGCGGCGCCGTGATGAGCCACGTGCAGATCTCGCACGCGCCGACCGACATCCACGCCACGCGGATCGCGATGGGCGAAGCCGATCTCGTGATCGGCTGCGATGCGATCGTCACGGCCGGCGACGAATGCACGTCGCGGATGCGGCACGACGCGACACGGGTCGTCGTCAACAGTGCGCAGACGCCGACCGCCGAGTTCATCAAGAACCCGAACTGGGCCTTCCCCGGCGTGTCCGCCGAGAACGACATCCGCGCAGCGGCCGGTGACGCGGTCGACTTCATCGACGCGAACCGCTTCGCGGTCGCGCTGCTCGGCGATGCGATCTACACGAACCCGTTCGTGCTCGGCTACGCATGGCAGAAGGGCTGGCTGCCGCTGACGCTCGCGTCGCTCGAACGCGCGATCGAGCTGAACGCGGTATCGGTCGAGAAGAACCGCGCGGCGTTCGACTGGGGCCGCCGCGCCGCGTACGATCTCGCCAGCGTAAAGCAGGCCGCGGCCGGCGACGCCCGCCCCGCGCAAGGCGCCACGGTGATCTCGCTGCACACGAAGAAGGCGGTCGACGCGCTGATCGCGAAGCGCGTGGCATTCCTCACCGCGTACCAGAACGCCGCGTACGCGTCGCGTTATGCGGCATTCGTCGACAAGGTGCGCGCCACCGAGCGTGCGCTGGCGGACGGCGACACCGTGCAGGAGCCGCTGACCGAAGCGGTCGCGCGCAACCTGTTCAAGCTGATGGCGTACAAGGACGAATACGAGGTCGCGCGGCTGCAGTCCGATCCTGCGTTCCTCGCGCGCCTGACCGCGCAGTTCGAGGGAGACTGGAAGCTGAAATTCCACCTCGCGCCGCCGCTGTTCGCGAAGACGGATGCGCACGGCCATCTCGTGAAGAAGGCGTACGGCCCGTGGATGATGTCGGCGTTCCGGCTGCTCGCGAAGGCGAAGTTCCTGCGCGGCACGGGGCTCGATCCGTTCGGCCGCACCGCGGAGCGCCGCACCGAGCGCGCGCTGATCGGCGAGTACGAAGCGCTGATCGGCGAGGTGCTGGCCAAGCTGAACGCGGCCAACCGCCCGCTCGCGCTCGAGCTCGCCGCGCTGCCGGACGGCATTCGAGGCTACGGTCACGTGAAGGAGAACAACCTGCGCGCGGTGCGCCAGAAGTGGCACACGCTGCTCGCGAAGTGGCGTTCGCCGGCAGGCGGCGAGTCGCACCAGCAGGTCGCGTAACGGTACGCGGCGGGCGAAGCGTTCGCGGTCGGAACGCCCCGCCCGCGCCGCCCTTTACGGTTCACACGAAAAAAACGCCACGGAACGCAGGTTCCGTGGCGTTTTTCATTGCACCGCGCCTGATGCGCGGCACCCGCGGGCGTGAACTTACTTCGTGTTCACGTTCGCGGCGGCAACGGCCGTCATGTTGATGATCCGGCGCACGGTCGCGGCCGGCGTCAGGATGTGGACCGGCTTCGCCGCGCCGAGCAGGAACGGGCCGACCGTCACGCCTTCGCCGCCGACCATCTTCAGCAGGTTGTACGCGATGTTCGCGGCTTCGACGTTCGGCATGATCAGCAGGTTCGCTTCGCCCGACAGCGTCGTGCCCGGGAACGCCTGCTTGCGGATCATTTCCGACAGCGCCGCGTCGCCGTGCATTTCGCCGTCGACTTCGAGGTTCGGCGCACGTTCGACGATCAGCTTGCGGGCCTCGGCCATCCGGCGCGACGACGCCGACGGCGCGCTGCCGAAGTTCGAGTTCGACAGCAGCGCGGCCTTCGGCGCGATGCCGAAGCGCTCGATCTCGGCCGCGGCCTGGATCGTCATGTCGGCGAGCTGGTCGGCGCTCGGCAGTTCGTTCACGTACGTGTCGCACACGAACAGGTTGCGGCCCGGCAGCATCAGCAGGTTCATCGCGGCGAAGTGCTCGGCGCCCTTCGCACGGCCCAGCACCTGCTCGATGAACTTCAGGTGGCTGTGGAACGTGTCGATCATCCCGCAGATCATCCCGTCCGCATCGCCCAGGTGCACCAGCATCGCGCCGATCAGCGTGTTGAACTTGCGCATCGCGGCCTTCGCGACTTCCGGCGTCACGCCGTCGCGCGCGCCGATCTCCTGATACGCCTGCCAGTAGCGGTGGTAGCGCGCATCGTCTTCCGGATCGACGATTTCGAAATCGACGCCGGCCTTCAGCTTCGAACCGATCTTCGCGAGGCGCATGTCGACGACCGACGGACGGCCGACGATGATCGGCTTCGCGATCTTTTCCAGCAGCACGAACTGCGCGGCGCGCAGCACGCGCTCGTCCTCGCCTTCGGCGAACACGATGCGGGCCTCCTTCTGCTTCGCCGCCGCGAACACCGGGCGCATCACCATGCCGGTGCGGTAGACGGTCGCACCGAGCTGCTCGCGGTATGCGTCCATGTCCTGGATCGGACGCGTGGCGACACCCGAATCCATCGCGGCCTGTGCGACGGCCGGCGCGATCTTGATGATCAGGCGCGGGTCGAACGGCTTCGGAATCAGGTACTCCGGCCCGAACTCGAGCGAATGGCCTTCATACGCCTTCGCGACTTCCTCGCTCTGGTCGGTTTCCTCGGCCAGCTCGGCGATCGCGCGCACGCATGCGAGCTTCATTTCCTCGGTGATCGTCGTCGCGCCGACGTCGAGCGCGCCGCGGAAGATGAACGGGAAGCACAGCACGTTGTTGACCTGGTTCGGGTAGTCCGAACGGCCGGTCGCGACGATCGCGTCCGGGCGCACGGCCTTCGCGTCTTCCGGGCGGATTTCCGGTTCCGGGTTCGCGAGCGCCAGGATCAGCGGGCGATCGCCCATCGTCTTGACCATGTCCTGCTTCAGCACGCCCGCGCTCGAGCAGCCGAGGAACACGTCCGCGCCGACGATTGCGTCGGCGAGCGTGCGCGCGTCGGTGTTCGCCGCATAGCGCTGCTTCGACGGATCGAGGTTGCCGCGCCCTTCGTAGATCACGCCCTTCGAATCGGCGACGAGGATGTTCGACTTCGTGAGGCCGAGGTTCACCAGCAGGTCCAGACACGCGATCGCTGCGGCGCCCGCGCCCGAGCACACGAGCTTCACTTCCGACAACTTCTTGCCGACGACCTTCAGGCCGTTCAGGATCGCGGCCGACGCGATGATCGCGGTGCCGTGCTGATCGTCGTGGAAGACGGGGATCTTCATGCGCTCGCGCAGCTTCTGCTCGATGTAGAAGCATTCCGGCGCCTTGATGTCCTCGAGGTTGATGCCGCCGAGCGTCGGCTCGAGCATCGCGATCGCCTCGACGAGCTTGTCGGGGTCGGATTCCGACAGTTCGATGTCGAACACGTCGATGCCCGCGAATTTCTTGAAGAGGCAGCCCTTGCCTTCCATCACCGGCTTCGCGGCGAGCGGGCCGATGTTGCCCAGACCGAGCACGGCCGTGCCGTTCGTGATGACGCCGACGAGGTTGCCGCGCGACGTGTACTTCTGCGCGTCGAGCGGATCGGCGTGGATCGCCTCGCACGCGGCGGCGACGCCCGGCGAATACGCGAGCGACAGATCGAGCTGGTTCGACAGCGGCTTGGTCGGGGTGACCGAAATCTTGCCGGGTTTCGGGTTCAGGTGATAAGCGAGAGCGGCCTGCTTCAGTTGTTCGTCCATGATTGACCTGCGAGAGACATGCGAAATTGTGACGACTCAGTACACAGCACCTTCGGCCGCGTCTGCTTGAATCGAGGGGATGGTCGACTGCGAGACGGCCCGCGACGCGCCGGATCGGCACGCCATCGAACCTTGGCGGATGGCAAGAGGAAAGTACAAAGTACTGAACGATTTCCAAGGGTCGCCTAGTGTACACCCCCTAAATGACCTCTGTTGGTGCACCGCCGCATCCCCGGCATCAGCATCGAACTGGTCGCGCCCCGTTTGTTTCGCCGGTGGCGAGCGGCATCGCGAACCCGCGCGAATTCCGCCGAAAACCGGCCTGGATCGGGTAAAATAGCCGGCTACGCGCGCAGCGATGCGATTGGTCCGCCGATCGCGCCCCGGCCCCCCGGGCGGGTTCCCTTGCTGCGCCACCGGGCCCGCGCCCGCTCCTCGCTCATCACCCAAGGAATGCCCATGACAGGCTACGATCGTCAGTCGATCTCGGATACGACCGCCAAAATCCTGCTCGAAGTGCAGGCGGTGCACTTCAATGCCGAAAAACCGTTCATCTTCACGTCCGGCTGGGCAAGCCCCGTCTATATCGACTGCCGCAAGCTGATCTCGTATCCGCGCGTGCGCCGTGCGCTGATGGAAATGGCGGAAACGACGATCACGCGCGACATCGGCTTCGAGCAGATCGACGCGGTGGCGGGCGGCGAGACGGCCGGCATCCCGTTCGCGGCCTGGATCGCGGACCGGATGATGGTGCCGATGCAGTACGTGCGCAAAAAGCCGAAGGGTTTCGGCCGCAATGCGCAGATCGAAGGCCATCTCGAGGAAGGCTCGCGCGTGCTGCTGGTGGAAGACCTGACGACCGACAGCCGCAGCAAGATCAACTTCGTCAACGCGCTGCGCACCGCCGGCGCGAAGGTGAACCACTGCTTCGTGCTGTTCCACTACGACATCTTCAAGGAAAGCGTGTCGGTCCTGAAGGACATCGACGTCGACCTGCACGCGCTCGCCACGTGGTGGGACGTGCTGCGCGTCGCGAAGGCCTCGGGCTACTTCGAGACGAAGACGCTCGACGAAGTCGAGAAATTCCTGCACGCACCGGCCGAGTGGTCGGCCGCGCACGGCGGCGCGACGGCCCCGAAGGAATGACGCCACGCCGGCATGCGTGCCGGCGCACTGGCCGAGAAAGCCGCCTGCTTCATCGCAGGCGGCTTTTTTTTCGTCCGCCGACCGGCGCCCTGACCGATCGCAATCGCGCTCGCCGGTGTGCGTCGCTCATCGAACCCTAATGCTAGACTTGATCCATCGCCGCCGTCGGCGGCGCGGGCAACACACAACGCCAACAATGCCGGGAGCCTCGGCCCGGCCCACGTGACGGGAGAAGCGCCATATGCGTGTGGATCGCCGGATCGCTCCGCCTGCGCCATCGGGTCGCCCGTCTCCGCTCCGCCTCCCCGCCCTCCTGTACGCCGCCGTTTTCGCGGTGCTGCCCGCGCATGCGGAAGGCCCGTTCACCGTGACGAGCGACGACCTGACGCCGGGTGCCCGCGTGCGGGCCGCGAACGTGTTCGACCGCGGCGACTGCAAGGGCGCGAACCGCTCGCCGCAACTCGCGTGGCGCAACCCGCCGCCCGGCACGCGCGGCTACGCGGTCACGATGTTCGATCCCGACGCGCCCGGGCACGGCTGGTGGCACTGGGCCGTCGCGGGCATCCCCGCGACCGTCACGAGCCTGCCGGCCGACGCGAGCGCATCCGGCTTCCTGCGCCGCATCGGCGCGAGCGAGGCGCGCAACGATTTCGGGATCGAGGGCTACGGCGGCCCGTGCCCGCCGCCCGGCAAGCCGCATCGCTACGTGATCACCGTCTATGCGCTGAAAGGCACCGACCTGCGCATCTCGCAGGGCCGCCCCGCGCCGATGTTCGAGCATGAAATCGGCACGCTCGCGATCGGCGCCGCGCAACTCACGGTCACTTACGGACAGTAGGCACTCGCGCGCCACCGCCCGTTGCGTGGCACGATTGCCCGCGCCGGCGAATTTCAGTGCGCGGCCCGCGCGCTTTTTCCCGTCATTTCGGCTTGCTAGACTCGGCAGCACCGGTCGCGGCGCCCCGCCGCGTATCCGTCGCGCCGCCCGCGTGCGGCGCGCGACGCGGCGAGCCTGCGCTCGGCCGTTCCCATCCCTTTCCGGAGAACGCTTCATGTCGAACATCGTCATCGTCTATCACAGCGGCTACGGTCACACGCAGAAACTGGCCGAGGCCGTGCACGCGGGTGCGCAGGAGGCCGGCGCCGCCGCACGCCTCATCGCCGTCGGCGAGCTCGACGACGCGGGCTGGGCCGCGCTCGACGCGGCGGACGCGATCGTCTTCGGCGCGCCGACCTACATGGGCGGCCCGTCCGCGCAGTTCAAGCAGTTCGCCGATGCCACGTCGAAACCGTGGTTTACGCAGAAATGGAAGGACAAGATCGCCGCGGGTTTCACGAACTCGGCGACGATGAACGGCGACAAGTTCTCGACGATTCAGTATTTCGTCACGCTGGCGATGCAACATGGGATGGTGTGGGTCGGCACGGGCATGATGCCGGCCAACTCGAAGGCGGCCACGCGCAACGACATCAACTACGTCGGCGGCTTCACGGGCCTGCTCGCGCAATCGCCGGCGGATGCGACGCCCGACGAGGGCCCGCTGCCCGGCGACCTCGACACCGCGAAAGCGTTCGGCCGGCGTGTCGCCGACGCGACGGCGCGCTGGGTAGCCGGCGGCCGCTGAGCGCACCCGGGCGCCCGCCCGCGCCGCGCCGCCGTCCGTGCGGCGGCGCGGCGCGGGCGGCGTCAAAGGGAGGGACACAAGACGGCCGCCGGCCGTCTTTTTTCGCCCCGTGCGGTGCAGCACCGCCGGATGACGTCTTAAAATGGCGGTTTCAGGGCGCCGCGGCTCCCGTTTCATTCAGTGAGAGCGAAATGAGCACCAAAGTTTTTGTCGACGGCCAGGAAGGCACGACCGGCCTCAAGATCTTCGAATACCTGTCGGCACGCAGCGACATCGAGATCCTGCGCATCGATGAAGCGAAGCGCAAGGACGTCGACGAGCGCCGCCGCCTGATCAACGCGTCGGACGTCACGTTCCTGTGCCTGCCGGATGTCGCATCGCGCGAATCCGCATCGCTCGTCGAGAATCCGGACACCACGCTGATCGACGCGAGCACCGCGTTCCGCACCCACGCCGACTGGGCCTACGGCCTGCCCGAGCTGACCCGCGCGCAGCGCGAGAAGATTCGTACGTCGAAGCGCATCGCGGTGCCTGGCTGCCACGCATCGGCGTTCGTGCTCGCGATGCGTCCGCTCGTCGATGCGGGCATCGTCGCGCCGACGTTCGCCGCGCACAGCTACTCGATCACCGGCTACAGCGGCGGCGGCAAGTCGATGATCGCCGAATACGAAGGCGCCGCGCCGGGCGGCAAGCTCGCGAGCCCGCGCCCGTACGCGCTCGGCCTTGCCCACAAGCATCTGCCGGAAATGGCCGCGCATACCGGCCTCGCGCACGCGCCGATCTTCACGCCGATCGTCGGCCCCTTCCTGAAGGGCCTCGCGGTGACGACCTACTTCACGCCCGAGCAGCTCGCGAAGCGCGCGACGCCGCAGGACGTGCAGCGCGTGTTCGCCGAGTACTACGCGGACGAAGCGTTCGTGCGCGTCGCACCGTTCGACGCGGAGGCGAACCTCGACAGCGGCTTCTTCGACGTGCAGGCGAACAACGACACGAACCGCGTCGACCTGTTCGTGTTCGGCAACGCGGAGCGCTTCGTCACGGTCGCGCGCCTCGACAACCTCGGCAAGGGTGCATCGGGCGCCGCGATCCAGTGCATGAACCTCAACATCGGCGCAGCCGAGGACGCGGGCCTCAAACGCTGATTCAACATCGCACGCGATGCAAAGCCGGCCATTGGCCGGCTTTTTATTTACCCGTATCAGTCAATATACAAAAACACGGGGCCGCGCATTTACAAATATTTACAAGCTTTCCATTGCGCGATTACCAGTGAATTAAACCAGCCCTCTTCCTCATCCAGTCAATCCCGAATAGGGATAAACCGGATACCGTCGATTTAAACGCTGCCGTTATACGCGGGAAGGCGTTGCGAGAGCGCGCCGAACGCCGCGCAACCGCTGCCGCGGCAGCTTTCGACAGCCCGCCCCGCGTTTAAATTCTTACCGATTTCCTTATCGGGCAAGGATTCAAATCGCAGATCCCGTTTCAATCGCCTTTTTTAGACGGGTTCATCAATTGACAGCAAAAATCCAGGCGGCGACATTAGCTCGCACAATTAAACGATTGGAGACAGCGGCATGTCGCACGCCTTATCGAAGGGGGTGGCAACGGCCTTTGCCATTGCCCCTTTCCTGGTTGCATGTGGTGGGGGGGACTCCGGTGGCGCGCTCGCGCCGATCGATGCGCCCCAATGTTCCGGCTCGAGCTGCGGCACGCAAGGGCCGCCGCCTTCGCAGCCCATCAACGGCGCACTCTGCCCGGCCAACGCCGATATCGCGAAGAGCACGTATCTCGGCGGCGCAGGTAGCGGCGAGATCGTCAGCGTCAACATCGACGCGGTCGCGATGACGTACACGCTCACGTGGCTCGAATCGCCGATTCCGCTGAAGACGGGCACCGTCACGCCCAGCCGCGTCGGCACGACCATCACGGGCAAGGTCGTCCACCCGCCGGCCGGCACGCTGCCGACCGCCGAGCAGACGCGCTGCGCGTTCGTGCTCACGCCGGGCACCGGCCCCGCGTCGGACGGCTCGACCTATTCGACGGCCGCCGACTTCAACCAGGCGAACCCGCCGATGCTGCTGGTCGGCATGGGCGTGGCGGGCGGCGGCATTCCCGGCGCGACGATCCAGTACGACGGGCTGACGATCGTCCCGGGCGTCGTGCAGAACGTCGGCCAGGTGCCGAACCGTCACTTCGACTTCTATCCGTTCCTCGGCTTCGCGAACACGACGACCGACCTCTCGAAACTGCCGGGCACGTACAACGCGCTGCTCTACCACCTCGTGCCGTCGGGCAACTACGCGACGAAGGGCTCGAATTCGAGCGAGACGTTCGATGCGAACGGCGCGTGCACGTCGAGCGGTTCGGGCGGCTGCCAGACGACCGGCGATCCGTGGAAGACGAGCGCGAAGGGCGGCTACTTCGACAGCACGAAGGCGCCGCAGACGCTGCCGCAGACGCAACTGCCGATCGTCGGCGCGACCGGCAAGTCGGCGACCGCGCACATGGTGATCGGCCAGCTCAACGGCGCGACGGTGCCGGTGATCGTGCGCACGGGCAACGTGAACCTCGGCACGCCGCCGCTGCACTTCGACGCGCAGGTCGACGACGAATCGGGCATCGCGGTGCTCGGCGCGGCGACGGCGATCACGTCGGGCGCGATCGACGGCGGCTACGCGGGTGCGGACTCGAACTTCAAGTACACGGCCGCGCTGATCCGCGGCAGCAACGCATCGTTCATCAACCCGTCCACGCAGGCCGAGGAAGACGGCTTCACGCTCGACTACGGCCAGACGATGCCGGGCCTGCTGAACGCGACGACGATACCGAAGCCGCCGCCCGGCACGAACTACCCGTCCGCATCGGGCGTCGTGATCGCGACGGGCGGGCTGTACGCGGCGCTGATCCAGGGCACGGTGAACGGCGGCGTCACGTCGACGTCGGCGAATTCGACGACATCGTCGACCCCGTACTTCGGCGTGGGCGCGCAGATCAGCAAGTAGCGATCGAGGGCGCGGCGGCCGGCCCGCCGCCGCGCGCAGGGAAGGCACGAAGGCGCTCGGCTCGGCGCCGGCAGGACGAGCACACGACAGAAGCGGCCGACAGGGAGCTGGCCGCCGCACAAGACAAATCTGGAGGAGCAACATGAAGCGCAACCTCATTCTGGCGGCGGCCCTTGCCGCCCCCCTTCTTTCCGCATGCGGCGGCGGCAGCGACAATCCGCCGCCGCTCGTCGAAGAGCGGCTTTGCCCCGCCACGCTCGACTACAACACCGTGTTTACGGGCGGCGCGGGCAGCGGCGAACTCGCGAAGGTCCAGCTCGACACGACCAAGATGACCTGGCAGGTCACCTATGTCGAATCGCCGGTGCCGCAAAAGACCGGCACCGTCGTGCCGACCCGCGCGGGCACCGTCGACAGCGGCACGCTCACGCAGGAAACGCTGTTGCCGACCAACAAGCTGAACCAGTGCGCGTTCCGCCTGAACGGCGCGAGCCTCGACGCGTCGCGTCCGGCGCGCATCTTCGTCGGCTTCGGCGTGGCGGGCGGCACGATTCCCGGCAAGGAGATCCAGTTCGACGGCGTGCTCGGCCAGGCCGCGGTGCCCGACACGAAATTCCCGTACTACCCGTTCATCGGCTTCTCGTCGATCGAAACCGACATCACGAAGGTCGCGGGCACGTACAGCCACATCGGCTTCGGCGAAGTGCCGTCGCAGAAATTCGCGCCGGCATCGATCGACGCGAAGGTGACGATCAACGCGGACGGCACATGGACCAAGTGCGACACGACCGGCCAGTTCGCCGGCGGCGCATGCGCGCAGCAGGGCACGAACTTCGTGCAGTCGGCCGACGGCAGCGGCGCATTCCAGTCGAACAACTACGCGAGCCAGTTGAAGCCGACGCTGTCGGCGACCCCGCAGGGCAAGGGCTTCATGATCGTCGGCAAGCTGCGCAACCAGCTCGTGCCGATCCTCGTGCGCACGGGGGTCGCGAACCCGAACCCGACGCCCGACAGCAACGGCGTGCCGGGCCTGACCGCCGACGACGAATCGAGCATCTCGATCCTCGCGCCGCAGACGGCCGTGGCGGCCGGCTCGCAGAACGGGGAATACATCGGCGTCGACAGCCAGTTCGATTACCGGACCACCGCGCTGATCGACAAGCAGGCCACGCTGCTCGACCCGTTCCAGCCGTCGCAGGCGTCGCTCGCCACCGCGCTCGACCTCGACTACACGCAGAAGGTGCCGGGCACGGTCACGACGATCCACACGGGTTCGGGCAGCACGTCGCCGACCGGCAAGTTCATCTTCACGGGTGGCGTGTTCGGTTTCCTCGACAACGCGGGATCGACGCCGTATTTCACGATCGGCGCATTCGTCCAGTAAGCGGAGGGAAAAGCCGTGATGAAGAAAACCCTTCTCTGCGCGGCGGCGGCCGCCGCCGCGCCGCTCGCGGCACACGCGCAGAGCGCCGGCAGCAACGTCGTCACGCTGGGCTGGTTCCACATCATGCCGCAGCAGAGCAGCACGCCGATGACGACCAACGTCGCGCCGACGCCGATCAACACGCCGCTGCGGCTGCCGCCGTCGTTCACGTCGCCGGGCACCGGGCTGCACACGAGCGGCGCCGACACCGTCGGCCTGACGGTCAGCCACTTCCTGACCGATCACATCGCGGTCACGTCGGTGGCAGGCGTGCCGCCGGTGTTCAAGGTGTCGGGCCGGGGCACGATCAAGCCGCCCGGCCCCGCCGGCGCGCTCGGCACGCAGAACATCGGGCTGGGATCGGTCAACCCGATCGTGAAGAGCGTGCGGCAGTGGAGCCCGGCGGTGATCCTGCAGTACTACTTCGGGCAGGCCACCGCGAAGTTCCGGCCGTTCCTCGGCCTCGGCGTGTCGTACAACTGGTTCAGCGACCTGCAGCTCAACACGAACTTCATCAAGCAGACGCAGGACAACCTCGGTGCGATCCTCGCGGCGGGCGCGGGCAAGCCGGGGACGACGTCGGTGGAAGCGAAGGCGTCGTCGTCGTGGCAGCCGGTGTTCAACGCAGGCCTGCAGTACAACCTGACGGAACACTTCGGGCTGGTCGCGTCGGTGACCTACATCCCGCTGAAGACGACGTCGACGGTGACGATCAAGGCGGCCGACGGCTCGGTGCTCGCCGAGTCGAAATCGGACCTGAAGGCGGACCCGATCATCAGCTACGTCGGGATGACCTACAAGTTCTGAGCGCGGCGAGAGCCGGCAAATGGAGCGCCGCGACACAATCGCAGGCAAAAAAAAGCCCGCCTAAGCGGCGGGCTGAATCCATATCAGAGGAGACATGGAGGAGACAGGTACAACTATAGCGAATCGGTTTCCGCAATGCAACATTTCCGTAGAGAAAATAAGGATTTTCCCTCGAACGCGGCCTCTAGTTCGCCGTTACGGCACCTGACCCCTTCCCGTTCTCCCGTTCGAGTACCTCGCCCAGCGCGTCGCGCAGCAGCGCGACCGGCCGCACCAGCCGGCCCGGTAACGTGCCGTGCACGATCCACACGTTGATCCGCGTTTCCAGCCCCGTCGTTTCCACCACCCTCAGCGCATCGCGATGCGCGCTGCGCGCCAGCGCGTTCGGCGGCGCGATCCCGATGCCGGCGCCGCGCGCGACGAGCGACAACTGCAGCTCCGAGCCGAATGCCTCGACCGCGACGTCGAACGGCAGCCCGGCCGCGCCGAGCGCCCGGCTCAGCGCCGAACGCATCCCGCAGCCGTCCTGGCTCAGCACCCACGGAAAACCCGACAGCGTGTCGAGCGACAGCGGGCCCGCCGGCAGCGGGAAATCGCGCGCGGCGACGAGCACCGTCGGCTGCGTGGCGAGCAGCGTCGCCGTCAACGCGTCCGGTAGCGCCGCGCTCGCCGGCACCATCACGGTGGCGACGTCGAGCGCACCGCGCTCGATGCCCTGCACCAGCGCAGGCGACCAGCCGGCCGTCACGCGCAGCGTGAGGCGCGGGAACGCGTCGCGCAGCCGATCGATCGGCCGCTCCAGCGCGAGCTCGGACAGAAACGGCGGCACGCCGATGCGCAGCTCGCCCGATGGTTCGCCGTCCGGCGCGCCCGCCGCCATCAGCTCGTCGACCGCGCCGAGCACGTTGCGCGCGAGCGCGTAGACGTCGCGCCCGGCCGCGGTCGGCTTCAGCGGCTTGCTCTGCCGCTCGAGCAACGGCACGCCGAGCAGCGATTCGAGGTTCTGCACGCGCCGCGTCAGGCCCGGCTGCGTCAGATGAAGCTTCGCGGCCGCGGCAACCATCGACCCGCTGTCGACGACCGCGACGAACGCCTGGAGATCACGCGTATTCAAAACAAACTCGCATAATCATGTTAGACATATTTCAATTGTCGCATAAACACCGGGGACCTACGATGGGAATTCCTTCGACCTTCCCGTCAGGCTTCCGATGAACTGCCCTGCCAACCGTTGCTCCGCCCCCGTTTCCTCGTCCGTCGCCGCGCCGCCCGCGCTGAGCACCGGCATGACGCTGTTCTTCGCCGCGACGGTCGGCGTGATCGTGATGGATCTGTTCGCCGCGCAACCGCTGACCGGCCCGATCAGCGCGGACCTGCACCTGCCGCCCGGCCTCGCCGGGCTCGTCGCGATGCTGCCGCAACTCGGCTACGCGGCCGGCCTCGCATTGCTCGTGCCGCTGGTCGACCTGCTCGAGAACCGCCGCCTGATCGTCGCGACGCTCGCCGTCTGCGCGGCGGCGCTCGCGCTGCCCGCCTTCACGCGCTCGGGCACCGTGTTCCTGCTCGCGACGCTCGCGGCCGGCGCCGCGTCGAGCGTGATCCAGATGCTCGTGCCGATGGCCGCGTCGATGGCGCCCGAAGCGCAGCGCGGCCGCGCGGTCGGCAACGTGATGAGCGGGCTGATGCTCGGGATCCTGCTGTCGCGGCCGCTCGCGAGCCTGATCGCGGGGTCGGCCGGCTGGCGCGCGTTCTATCTGCTGGCCGCGCTCGCGAACGCGGCGATCGCCGTCGTGCTCGCGCTGCGCCTGCCGACGCGCACGCCGTCGATCACGGCCGGCTACCGCGCGTTGCTCGCATCGATGGGACGCCTGCTCGCCGACGAGCCGGTGCTGCGCCGGCATGCGCTGTCGGCCGCGCTCGCGATGGCCGCGTTCAGCGCGTTCTGGACCGCCGTCGGGCTGCGGCTCGCGCAGCCGCCGTTCGCGCTCGATCTGCATGGGATCGCGCTGTTCGCGTTCGCCGGCGCCAGCGGCGCGATCGTCACGCCGCTCGCCGGCCGCGCGGGCGACCGCGGTCACGGCCCGGCCGCGCAGCGGCTCGCGCACGGCACGATGCTCGCGGCGCTCACCGTGCTCGGGATCGCCGGCGCCGGCTGGTTCGGCTTCGACGCGCATGCGCATCGCGGCGTCGCGCTCGCGCTGCTGGCCGGCGGCGCGGCGCTGCTCGATGCGGGCGTGATCGTCGACCAGACGATCGGCCGTCGCGCGATCAACCTGCTGAACCCGGCCGCGCGCGGACGCCTGAACGGGCTGTTCGTCGGGCTGTTCTTCGTCGGCGGCGCGCTCGGCGCGGCGCTCGCGGGCAGCGCGTGGGCATGGGGCGGATGGAGCGCAGTGTGCGGTGTCGGGTTCGCGTTCGCCGGCGCGGCGGCCGTGTTCGGGCTGACGGCCGGACGCGGCGCCGGCGCGGTGGCGCTGGATCGCCCGCGTGCGTAAGCGGACAGCGGTGCGACGCGGAGCCCGAAAACTGAACGCCCCGCCCTCTTGCGAGGGACGGGGCGTTCGGTACGCCGGTGCGGGCCGGGAATCAGTGACGAACCAGCGCCATCATCGCGCCGAAGCCGACGAATAGCCCGCCCGTCAGCCGGTTGAACACCTTCGCGACGCTCTGGCTCTTCAGCGTGGCGCCGATGCGCGTGCCGAACGCCGCGTAGACGAGATACCAGCTCACTTCGATCGCCGCGAACGTGACGACGAGGATGCCGAACTGCGGCAACGTAGGCTCGGCCGCGTTGATGAACTGCGGCAGCAGCGCGGCTGCGAACAGGATCGCCTTCGGATTGCTGCCCGCGACCAGGAAGCCATTGCGGAACAGCGCCACGCGCGACGCCGACGCCCCTTGCGACACGGCATCGGCGTCGGCCGCCGGCGCGTCGTCCACGCGTGCGCGCCACGCCTTCACGCCGAGATAGATCAGATAGGCCGCGCCCGCGAAGCGCAGCGCGTTGAACATCGCCGGCCATGCCTCGAGCACCGCGCCGAGCCCCGCCGCGGATACCGCGAGCATCAGCACCAGCGCGCTCAGGCAACCGGCCATCGTCGAGGACGAGCGCCGCAGCCCGTGCCGCGCGCCGTGCGTCATCACGAGCAGCATGTTCGGGCCCGGAATCGCCGACACGACGAACACCGTCGCCACGAAAAGCCACCACGTATGCAAGTTCATGAACTGCCTCTGCCTGGAATGATGTAAGGGAAAACGGACTGCCGATTATGCCGTGCGCACGGCGCTTCTGTCGCGTGTCAGCGGCCGGCGCGGCGCAGCGCGGCCTCGCCGAGCACCGCGAAATCCTGGTCGCCGCCGCCGTGCGCGAGCACGTCGAGCAGGCTGTCGCGCACGACGCTCGCCACCGGCAGCGGCACCGACGTCGCGTCGCCGGCCTCCAGCGCGAGCCGCACGTCCTTCAGCCCGAGCCGCGCCTTGAAACGCGCGGGCTCGTAGCGCCGCTCCGCGATCATCGCGCCGTAGCCTTCGTAGACGGGCCCCGGGAACACGCTGCTGGTGATCACGTCGAGGAAATCGCGCATCGCGACGCCGTGCGCGCCCAGCAGCGCGGACGCCTCGCCGAGCGTCTCGATCGCCGACGCGAGCGTGAAATTCGCGGCGATCTTCGCGACGTTCGCGTGCTGCGGCAACGAACCGAAGCGCCAGGTCTTCTGGCCGATCGCGTCGAACAGCGGCTGCACGCGGTCGATCGCCTCGGCCGGGCCGCCCGCCATGATCGTCAGGCGCGCGGCGGCCGCAACGTCGGGCCGCCCCATCACCGGCGCGGCGACGTAATCGATGCCGCGCGACGCATGCGCGTGCGCGAGCGATTCGGCGAGCGCGACCGACACCGTCGCCATGTTCACGTGGATCAGCCCGCGCGGCGCCTGGGCCAGCAGCGCGTCGTCGAATACCGCGCGCGCGGCCGTATCGTCGCCGAGCATCGAGAACACGGCGTCGCCGCGAAACGCGTCGGCCGGCGTGTCGACGACACGCGCGCCGACTGCCGCCAGCGGCTCGGCCCGCTCGCGCGACCGGTTCCAGACCCGCACCGTGTGGCCCGCCTTCAGCAGGTTCGTCGCGATCGCCTGCCCCATTTCGCCCAGCCCGATAAACCCGAGATCCATGTCCCGCTCCTTCGCTTCGTGAAGCCGCGAGTTAAACACAGATGCAGGCGCTTTGCAGCGCCTGCCGCCGGCCGGGCGCGGTGCGATACTGCACGGATGACGACCGCGACCTTCCGCTTTCACGGCGAACTGAACGCCTTTCTCGCGCGCCCGCAGCGCGACCGGGCGTTCGCGCACGCGTACGCCCGCGATGCGACGGCGAAGCATGCGATCGAGGCGCTCGGCGTCCCGCATACCGAAATCGGCCGGCTGTGCGTGAACGACGCGCCGGCCGCGCTCGACCGGCCGCTCGACGACGGCGACCGCGTCGAGGTCTTTCCCGAGCGCGCACGGCCGGCGGCCAACGGCGCGACCGCGCGGCAACCGGCGTCATGGCGCTTCGTTGCCGACGCGCATCTCGGCGGCCTCGCGCAACTGCTGCGCCTCGCCGGTTTCGACACCTGCTACGACAACCACTACCGCGACGATGAACTCGCGGCGCTCGCCGAGCGGGAGAACCGGATCGTGCTGACGCGCGACCGCGAGCTGCTCAAGCGGCGCGCGGTCGCGCGCGGCTGCTATCTCCATGCGCTGCAGCCGGCCGACCAGTTGCGCGAACTGTTCGAGCGGCTCGATCTCGCGCCGCACATGCGGCCGTTCCGGCTGTGCCTGCGCTGCAACGCGCCGCTGCATCCGCTCGATGCGGCGGCCGCGGCACCGCGCGTGCCGGCCGGCATCCGGCAGCGGCACCGGCGCTTCGCCGCGTGCGACGTGTGCCGGCGCGTGTTCTGGGAAGGCTCGCACTGGCGGCGCATGCGCGCGGTGGTCGACGCGATGCGCATGCCGCCGCCCGCCCGGCTCGACGAACCCGCCGAACCCGGCGCCTGAAAAAACGAAACCCCGCATGCCGGAGCATGCGGGGTTGGCAGACCGGTGACCGGCAACGCCGGCCGTGGCGGCGAACCGCTTAGTTCTGCGTGCCTGCGTCGTTCGTGCCGGCAGCCGATGCGGCTGCAGCCTTCGCCTGGCCCTTCTTCGAACCGTGGTGCTTCAGCTGGTGCTTCGGCTTGCTGTGATCCTTCTTGGCCGGTGCCGAAGCGGCGGCCGACGTGTCGGCTGCCGGCGCGGACGCCTGTGCGAATGCCGAAACCGATGCGAGTGCGAATGCTGCGGCGATGATCGAAGCGAGCGTCTTCTTCATTGTTCTTCCTTTAGCGGAGAAAAAATCAAACGTACCGGTAATCAAAGATGCGAGGCATTCGCACCGGAGCCCCAGGCCGCGAGGCCGGCTTTCGCCGTTTCCGTCGCGACAAAACCTGACGCACTCGTTCCATAACGCACCGCGTTCGCAGCAAGTTGACACGTTGCTTGCATCCTCGGGTTTCCCCGGGGGCAGGCGCGTCGGCCGGCGCCGGCAGGCCGGACAGGCCGCCGCCGCGCGGCGCCGCAAACCGGCTCGCGCGACGCCGGGGCGGCGCTTATACTGGCGTCCATCCGTCCCTTTCCCCGGAAACCGGATCGCGCCGGTCATACGACCGCCGCCGTCTCGAGGCGCTCAAATTGCCCGATCACAATCTGGACAAACTGAAAATCGACCGGCGTCCGATCGCACCGGTGCCGCGCCGGCGCCGGTGGGTCCGCTATGCGGCCGCCGCCGTGCTGATCGTCATCGCGATCGTCGCCGGCCTCGCGCTCACCGGTCGGCCGACCGTCGACACTACGTCCGTCACGTCCGCCTACCCGTACCAGAACGACACGCAGCTCAATGCGACCGGCTACGTCGTGCCGCAACGCAAGGCCGCGGTCGCGTCGAAGGGCCAGGGGCGCGTCGAATGGCTCGGCGTGCTCGAAGGCACGCACGTGAAGCAGGACGAGATCATCGCGCGGCTCGAAAGCAGCGACGTGCAAGCGTCGCTTGCCCAGGCGCGCGCGCAGGTGCAGGTCTCCCGCGCGAACCTCGGCGTCGCGCAGGCGGAACTCAAGGATGCGGAGATCGCGCTGCGCCGCACCGCCGCGCTCGCGCCGCGCGGCGCCGTGCCGGCCGCGCAGCTCGACACCGACACGGCCCGCGTGAACAAGGCGCGCGCGACGCTCAATAGCGACCGGGCCGCGATCGCGTCCGCCGAAGCGAACGCGCAGGCCGCGCAGGTCGCGGTCGACCAGACGGTGATCCGCGCGCCGTTCGACGGCATCGTGCTCGCCAAGCACGCGAACGTGGGCGACAACATCACGCCGTTCTCGTCCGCGTCGGACAGCAAGGGCGCGGTCGTGACAATCGCCGACATGGAGACGCTCGAGGTCGAGGCCGACGTCGCCGAATCGAACATCGCGAAGATCCGCGCCGAGCAGCCGTGCGAGATCCAGCTCGACGCGCTGCCCGACATGCGCTTCGCCGGCCGCGTGTCGCGGATCGTGCCGACCGTCGACCGCTCGAAGGCCACCGTGCTCGTGAAGGTGCGCTTCGTCGACCGCGACGAGCGCGTGCTGCCCGACATGAGCGCGAAGATCGCATTCCTGTCGAAGCCGGCGTCGCCGCAGGACCGGCAGCCGGTGACCGCCGTGCAGGCGAGCGCCGTGGTCGAGCGCGACGGCCGGCCGGTCGTGTTCGTCGTGAAGGACGACACCGTGCATGCGGTGGCCGTGACGCGCGGCATGCGGATCGGCGAGCTGGTGGCGATCCGTGGCGTGAAACCCGGCGACACGGTCGTGCTCGCGCCGGGCGCGAAGCTGAAGGACGGCGCGAAAGTGACCGTCGCGAAGAAGTAGCGCGCGTGAACGACGCCCCGCCGCCCCTCGTCGAGATCAGCCACGTCGCGAAGTCGTACCGGCGCGGCAACCAGATCGTGCCCGTGCTCACCGACATCTCGCTCGACATCGGCGAAGGCGACTTCGTCGCGCTGATGGGGCCGTCCGGCTCCGGCAAGAGCACGCTGCTGAACCTCGTGGCCGGCATCGACCGGCCCGACAGCGGCGAGCTGCGCGTCGGCGGCCTCGACATCTCGCAACTCGCCGAGGCGCAACTGGCCGAATGGCGCGCCGCGAACGTCGGCTTCATCTTCCAGTTCTACAACCTGATGCCCGTGCTCACCGCGTTCGAGAACGTCGAGCTGCCGCTGATGCTCACGCACCTGTCGCGCCGCGAGCGGCGCGAGCGCGTCGAGCTCGTGCTCGACATGGTGAATCTCGGCGATCGCACGCGCCATTACCCGTCCGAGCTGTCGGGCGGCCAGCAGCAGCGCGTCGCGATCGCGCGCGCGCTGATCACCGATCCCGTGCTGATCGTCGCCGACGAGCCGACCGGCGACCTCGACCGCGCGTCGGCGACCGACGTGCTCGCGATGCTGCAGCGGATGAACGCCGAACTCGGCAAGACGATCATCATGGTGACGCACGACGCGCATGCGGCCGGCGCCGCGCGTTCGCTCGTGCATCTGGAAAAAGGGGAGCTGATCGATGGGCACGCCGGCTGACCGGCGGCGGGAGCGCGCAAGATGGTCGTGAAGCTGATCGCGCGCAACGCGCTGCGGCACCGGCTGCGCACGCTCCTGACCGTACTCGGGCTGACCATCGCGGTGCTCGCGTTCGGGCTGCTGCATACGGTGGTCGACGCGTGGTACGCGGGCGCGGCGGCCGCGTCCAGCGGCCGGCTCGTCACCCGCAACGCGATCTCGCTGGTGTTTCCGCTGCCGGTGAGCGACGAGAACCGGATCCGCGGCGTCGACGGCGTGACGGCCGTGGTCCGCTCGAACTGGTTCGGCGGCATCTACCGCGACCCGAAGAACTTCTTCGCGAGCTTCGCGGTATCGGACAACTATCTCGACCTGTATCCCGAATTCATCCTGCCGGCGCAGCAGCGCGCCGACTACGACCGCGACCGCCGCGGCTGCCTCGTGGGCCGCCAGCTCGCGACGCAATTCGGCTTCAAGATCGGCGACGTGATCCCGCTGAAGGGCACGATCTATCCGGGCACGTGGGATTTCGTCGTGCGCGGGATTCTCGACGGCCGCGACGATTCGACGATCACGCGCCAGTTGGTGTTCCACTGGGATTACCTGAACGAGACGGTGCGCAAGCGCACGCCGAAGCAGGCCGACCAGGTCGGCGTGTTCGTGCTCGGCATCGCGAACCCCGACGACGGCGCGTCGATCGCGCGCAACGTCGACGCGGTGTTCAAGAACTCGCTCGCCGAAACGCTGACCGAGACCGAACAGGCGTTCCAGCTCGGCTTCGTCGCGATGTCGAACCAGATCATCGCGGCGATCCGCCTCGTGTCGTACGTGGTGATCCTGATCATCATGGCCGTGATGGCCAACGCGATGGCGATGAGCGCGCGCGAGCGCACGGCCGAATACGCGACGCTGAAGGCGCTCGGCTTCGGCCCCGGGTTCCTCGCGCTGATCGTGTTCGGCGAATCGGTCGCGATCGCGGTGGCCGGCGGCGGGCTCGGCATCCTCGCGACGCCGCCCGCCGCGAGCCTGTTCAAGCAGGCGGCCGGCGGCATCTTCCCGGTGTTCAAGGTGTCGACCGAGACGGTCGTGCTGCAGGCCGCGTGCTCGGTCGCGGTCGGCCTCGCGGCCGCGCTCGTGCCGGCATGGCAGGCCGCGCGCGTGCGCGTCGTCGAAGGCCTGCGGGCGATCGGATAGAGGCGCGCATGGCGATCCCGCTCACCTACATCGCGCGCAATCTGTGGACCCGACGGCTCACCACCGCGCTCACCGCAGGGGGCATGGCGCTCGTGATCTTCGTGTTCGCGACGGTGCAGATGCTCGACGCGGGGCTCACGAAAACGCTCGTGTCGACCGGCGAGGCGGACAACGCGGTGGTGATCCGCAAGGGCGCCGAGACCGAGATCCAGAGTTCGATCGACCATCAGCAGGCCAACGCGCTCGAGATGCACCCGGCCGTCGCGCTCGGCCCCGACGGCCGGCCGCTCGTATCGAAGGAAGCCGTCGTGCTGATCTCGCTCGTCAAGACGTCGACCGGCAAGCCGTCGAACGTCGTGATCCGCGGCGTGTCGCCGGCCGGCCTCGCGCTGCGGCCGCACGTGAAGCTCGCGGCCGGCCGCCCGTTCGCGCCGGGCTCGTCGGAAATCGTCGTCGGCAGTGCGATCGCGAAAGGATTCAGCGGCACGCAGCTCGGCGACCGCCTGCATTTCGCGCAGCGCGACTGGACCGTCGTCGGCGTGTTCGACGCGGGCGGCAGCGGCTTCGACTCGGAGATCTGGGGCGACGTCGACCAGTTGATGCAGTCGTTCCGGCGTACCAGCTATTCGTCGATGGTGCTGCGCATCCCGAGCGCCGACGGCTTCGCGCGCTTCAAGGCCGACATCGACGTCGATCCGCGGCTGACCGACGAGGCGAAGCGCGAACAGACCTTCTACGGCGACCAGTCGAAGGCGCTGTCGACGTTCATCAACATCCTCGGCATCACGCTGTCGACGATCTTCTCGATCGCCGCGATGATCGGCGCGATGATCACGATGTATGCGTCGGTCGCGAACCGCGTGGCCGAGATCGGCACGCTGCGCGCGCTCGGCTTCAAGCGCACCAACGTGCTCGTCGCGTTCCTGCTGGAGGCGCTGCTGCTCGGCTTCGTCGGCGGCGTGATGGGGCTCGCGTGCGCGTCGCTGATGCAGTTCGCGTCGTTCTCGACGACCAACTTCCAGACCTTCTCGGACCTGTCGTTCCGCTTCGTGCTGACGCCGGCGATCGTCGTGAAGACGCTCGTGTTCTCGCTCGTGATGGGGCTCGTCGGCGGCTTCCTGCCGGCGATGCGCGCCGCGCGGCTGAAGATCGTCGACGCACTGCGCGCGCAGTGACGCGCGCCGCCGCTTACGTTCGACGTTCGCGCGGCACCCACGCGCCGTGGAACCCGGCCGGCACGCGACGCGGCAGATGCACGGTCGCCACCGGCCCCGCGTCGATCGCGCGCGCATCGAGGATCACGACGTCGCTCGTATCCGTCGCCGCGCGGTAGACCATCACCAGCAGCCAGCCGTCGTCCTCGCCGTCTTCGTCGCGACGGCCCGGACGCGGCACGAACACCGGTTCGCCGTTCTGGTCGCCGGGCGGCACCGCGTAATGCATCGTCGTGCCGCGCACGTGATCGAAACGCATCACGCCGCGCATTTCCGTGGGGTTCGGCTGCTCGGCCGCATACAGATAGCGGTAGCGGCGCCCGGTCCGGCTTTCGTCGATGCGCGGCAGCTCGATGCCGCCGTCGGCGAGCGGTCCTTCGTCGACCAATCCGTTCGCCGTATCGATCACGTAGCGCCACAGCTCACCGACCGGGTTGTCGGCGAAGCGGCCCGTGCGCGCGTCGAGCCGCAGGAACGACGGATAGCGCACCGCGTCGAGCACGATGCACGACGCGTCGCAGTCGTACGCGTTCACGACGTGCTGGATGAAGCACGGCTCGACGCCGAACCAGCGCACGTCGCCGCCGTGGCGCGGGATCACGCCGATGCGCGCGGGCCGGTCGTCGTGCCAGCGCAGCGGCATCCGGTGGCCTTGCTTCAGCAGCGAGAAGTCGTAGCCGACGTTCAGGTCGAGCAACAGGCTGCGGGTTTCGGTGATCGCGAGGTCGTGCATCATCGACGGCGCGCTCAGCTCGATCTCGAGACCGACGCGCGGCACGCCCTGCGCATCCACGACGCCGTAGCGCAGCCACGGCGCACGCCAGTCCGCGCGAAACAGGATCAGCTCGCCGGTCACCGGGTCGACCTTCGGATGCGCGGTCATCCCGCCGTCGAAACCCGCATGCCGCGCCGGCAGGCCGGGCGAATCGAGCGCGGCGGTGATCGCGAGCGGCGCGCCGCCCTCGGCCAGCGCGAGCAGTTCGCCCGCATGCTGCAACACGCTCACGTTCGGATTGGTGTCGGGCAGATGCGGCACTTGCCCGGGTGCGTGCACGGCGGCCCAGCGCTGCGTGCGCGCCCAGCGGTTCCGGTAGCTGGCCGCGCGGCCGCCGTCGAACGCGATCGCATGCAGCATCGCGGCCTCCGGCCACCACGACAGCACGTCGTTGCCTTCGAAACGGCCGCCCGGCGGGTTCGGGCCGTTGCGCAGCAGCGTGCCGTCGAGTTCGCGCGGAATGGTGCCCGTCACACGCAGATCGACGAGGTCGACTTCGTCGGCGACCGGCGCAATCGCGCCGCGGTTCAGGTCGAATACGGTCATTGCGTCGGCGCTCCGTCAGTGGTCTTCGGTGGACGGCGGCAGGTCGCCGCGCGCCAGCGCGAGCGCATGGTCGCGTACGTCGTCGGGCCAGCCGGCGACGCACTCGGCCAGCCGCGCCGGATCGTTCGCATACAGCGCCCGCGCGGCTTCCTCGAAACCGGGCAGGTCGCCCGCCATCGCCGACATGAAGTGGTAGGCACGGGCCTGCGCGTCGCGCTGCCGGTCGGCCGCCGCATGCGTGCGCCGCGCGTCCTCGACGAGCTTGCGCAGCGCGACCGACGCGCCGCCCGGCTGCGCGCCGAGCCATTCCCAGTGACGCGGCAGCAGCGTGACCTCGCGCGACACGACGCCGAGCTTCGGCCGGCCGCGGCCGCGCTGCTCGCCCGCGCCGGCCGGCTCGCCGGCGCCGCCGGATGCATCGCCCGACGGCACCGCATAGCGCGCGCGAACGTCGTCCGCCGTGCCGCGCAGGTCGAGGTCGATCGAGCGGCCCGTCGCGTCGTCGAAGATCAGGATCGAACCGGGCATCGCGTCGCCGGCCGCCTGCCGGACTGCGAGCGCGACCGTCGCGAGCGGGCCCGACGCGAGCCGCCGGTGCCCGTCGAAGGCCGTATACGAAGGAAGGAGCGTGGAAGTCGTCATGGTGGTCGCCTGCGGGCTGGAATCGGAATGACGCTATTTTTATCCGGGTATTAATTGGATGTCAATATTATCCGGGTAAAAAAACGCCAGCGGATTCCACCCCGCCGCGTGGCCGGGATGGCAGACGTGGCCGATCAGGCCGCCCGCGCCGGCACCGCGATGCCGCGCGCGCTGGCCAACGCGTCGTCGAGCGACACATGCCCTTCGAACGCCGCCGACGACGCCGGCGGCAGGTTTTCCTCGATCGCGTGCGCGAACTGCACGCCGGCATCGTCGGCGAGCCGCGCGCGCAGCGCGGCGACACGCGGGAACGCATCGCGCTCGAACACCGCGTGATAGTCGGCCCAGCGCGCGATCCCGGCGAAGTACGCATCGGCCAGCGTGCGCCGCGCGCCCAGCAGCCACGGGCCTTCCCCGCGTTCGAGCAGCGCTTCGAGTTGCCGGTGCGCCTTCAGCACCTTGCCGCGACCGTATGCCTGCAGCGCCTCTTTCTCGGCGCCTTCGGTGTCGTGTTCGTACACGTACCAGAGCGCACCGAACGCGTTGAAGAACGTCGTGTTCAGCCACGCCAGCATCCGGTTCAGCCGGTCGAAATCCGCGCTGCCCTGGCGAAACGCGAGGCCGCTGTCGAGCGCCTGCGCGCCGATATGGCCGAGGATCGCGATGCTTTCGGTCAGCACGTCGCCGTTCGCGGTGACGAACGCCGGCGTTTCCGCGACGGGGTTCAGGGCGACGAACGCGTCGCTCGTCACCGCGCCCGGCATCGTGATGCGCGACAGCCGGTACGGGCGGGCGACCCATTCGAGCGCGACGATCGAGCCGAACGAGCAGCCGGCGGGAATACCGTAGAGAAGGATCGGAGACATCGGAGAATTCCGCGAAAGTTGAACGAGCCGTCATGCTCCCATGGCGGACGATGGCGCAGTAGCCGCTAAAATCGAAACCCGTCGTTTCTCCATGTGGACGCTGGAAGTGAATCTGAACGATCTCTACCTGTTCGTGCAGGCGGTGGATGCTGGCAGCATGTCGGCGGCCGCGCGCCGGCTCGACCTGCCGAAATCGACGGTCAGCAAGCGCGTGGCCGAGCTCGAGCGCACGCTCGGCGCGCGGCTCGTGCATCGCACGTCGCGCAGCTTCCGGCTCACACCGGTCGGCGCCGAATTCTTCGAGCATGCGCGCGCCGCCGTGATCGAGGCCGAAAGCGCGCGCGACGCGGTGCTGCGGCAGGCCGCCGAGCCGGCCGGCGTCGTGCGGATCACGAGCTCGGTGCCGGTCGCGCAGCACATCCTCGCGCCGTGCCTGCCGGCGCTGGCGATCGCGCACCCGAAGCTGCTGCTGCAGATTCATGCGAGCGACCGCCTCGTCGACATCGCGCAGGAAGGCTTCGACATCGCGGTGCGCAGCCATTTCGCGCCGCTGCCCGATTCCGCGCTCGTGCAACGGCCGCTCGCGGCGTCGCCGATCGTCGTCGTCGCCGCGCCGGCCTATCTCGCACGGGCCGGCACGCCCGACACGCCGGCCGATCTCGCGCAGCACGACGGGCTCCACCCGGGGCCGCAGCCGTGGCGGCTGCAGCGCGGCGGCGACGCCGGCGACACCGTCGACGTGACGCCGCGCTTGCGGCTGCAGGCCGACGAATCGACGCTGCTGCTACAGGCGGCGACGGCCGGCCTCGGCCTCGCATGCCTGCCCGACTGGATCGCCGGGGCCGCGCTCGCGTCCGGTACGCTCGTGCGCGTGCTGCCCGGCTGGTGTGCCGGCACCGTCACGACGACGCTGCTGATGCCGCATCGGCGCGGCCAGTTGCCCGGCGTGCGCGCCGCCGTCGAGTTTCTCGCGCAGCACGTGGCGCACCACCACCGCAGTGGCCCGGACGACGCGCACGTGTGACCGCGCACCGCCTTCGATCGATTCAAATGCTGAATCGATCAAGTCAGCAATTGGCATGAAAGCGCAAATGTCGACATGACAGAATGGCCGGGACGCCTTGCCTGCATCGGCGTCCGGTGCCCGGCCTCCCGTCGGCGGCATCCACACACATCACGCGCGCACCCGACGCGCCTGCCGCACGACGGCACCTTCCGCCCTTCGGAGGAGACGAGTCATGAATCCGCTTCACGCGCTGCCGGCGTCCGCGTCGGCAACGGCCCGGCGCACCCGCGTGCGCTGGCTGGTGCTGGCCGTCCTGTTCGCGATCACGACGATCAACTACGCGGATCGCGCCGCCATCGCGATCGCGGGCCCGGCGCTGGCCCGCTCGATGCACCTGAGCCACGTGCAGATGGGCTTCATCTTTTCCGCGTTCGGCTGGTCGTACGTGGTCGCGCAATTGCCGGGCGGCTGGCTGCTCGACCGCTACGGCTCGCGCATCGTCTACGCATTCAGCATCTTCTTCTGGTCGCTGTTCACGCTGCTGCAAGGCGGGATCGGCTTCTTCGGCGGGGCGGCCGCGTTCGCGCTGCTGTTCGGGCTGCGTTTTCTGGTCGGCGCGGCCGAGGCGCCGTCGTTCCCCGCCAACAGCCGGATCGTGTCCGCGTGGTTCCCGGCGCCCGAGCGCGGCACCGCGTCGGCGATCTTCAACGCCGCGCAGTACGCAGCGACCGTCGTGTTCGCGCCGTTGATGGGCTGGCTCGTGCATGCGTTCGGCTGGCAGTCGGTGTTCGCGGTGATGGGCGTGCTCGGCTTCGTGTTCGTGCTGGTGTGGAACCGCACGATGTACGACCCGAAGCATCACCCGAACATCAACCGCGCGGAACTCGACTACCTCGCCGAAGGCGGCGCGCTCGTTAACATCGACCAGGCGACGGGCGGGCGCGACGGCGGCCCGTCGATGCGCCACGTGAAGGCGCTGCTGAGAAACCGGATGCTGGTCGGCGTGTACGTCGCGCAGTACTGCATCAACGCGCTCACCTACTTCTTCATCACGTGGTTCCCCGTCTATCTCGTGCAGGCGCGCGGGATGTCGATCCTCAACGCCGGCCTCGTCGCGTCGATCCCCGCCGTATGCGGGTTCCTCGGCGGGATTCTCGGCGGCGTCGTGTCCGATGCGCTGCTCAGGCAGGGCCGGTCGCTGTCGGTCGCGCGCAAGGTGCCGATCGTGATCGGCATGCTGCTGTCGATGTCGATGATCGTCTGCAATTACACCGATTCGCACGTGCTCGTCGTGGTGTTCATGGCGCTGTCGTTCTTCGGCAAGGGGCTTGGCGCGCTCGGCTGGGCCGTCAACGCCGACACCGCGCCGCGCCAGATCGCCGGCCTGAGCGGCGCGCTGCTCAACACGTGCGGCAATCTTTCCAGCATCACGACGCCGATCGCGATCGGCTATATCGTCGACCGCAGCGGCTCGTTCAACGGCGCGCTCGTCTATGTCGTCGCGCATGCGCTCGTCGCCGTGGTCTGCTACCTGTTCGTCGTCGGCGAGATCCGCCGCGTCGAGCTTCAATGAACGGCGCGGGCCGCGCCGGCGCGTCCGGCGGCCCGCAACGCCACCGGAACCAGGAGCGAATCGATGTCCGAACCCAGCCGTGCCGGCACCCCGCGCGTCACCCGCATGCAGGTGATTCCCGTCGCCGGCCGCGACAGCATGCTGCTCAATCTGTGCGGCGCACACGCGCCGTACTTCACGCGCAACCTCGTGATCCTCGACGACAGCAGCGGGCATACGGGCGTCGGCGAAGTGCCGGGCGGCGAAGGCATCCGCCACGCGCTCGAGCGCATGACGGATCTCGTGGTCGGGCAGTCGATCGGACGCTACCAGGCAACGCTCAACGCGGTGCGCGCGGCGCTGTCCGGTGCGGGCGCCGGCGCCGGGCGCACGATCCGTCACGAGGTGACGTCGGCCGGCGAGGCGGCGGTGCTGCGTCAGCCGCACGAGATCAACCTGCGGCTCGACAACGTGATCACCGCGATCGAAGCCGCGCTGCTCGACCTGCTCGGCCAGCACCTCGACGTGCCGGTCGCGGCGCTGCTCGGTGAAGGCCAGCAGCGCGACGCGGTGCCGATGCTCGCGTATTTGTTCTACCTTGGCGACCGGCGCCGCACCGATCTGCCGTATCGCGACGAAGCACAGGCGTCGGACCCGTGGTTCCGGCTGCGCAACGAAGCGGCGCTCACGCCGGCCGCGATCGCGCGGCAGGCCGAAGCCGCGGTCGAGCGCTACGGTTTCGCCGATTTCAAGCTGAAGGGCGGCGTGATGGCCGGCGCCGACGAGATGGAAGCGATCGCGGCGATCAAGGCACGCTTTCCCGACGCGCGCGCGACGCTCGACCCGAACGGCGCGTGGTCGCTCGACGAGGCCGTCGCGCTGTGCCGCGGGCAAGGCCACCTGCTCGCGTATGCGGAAGATCCTTGCGGGCCGGAAGGCGGCTATTCGGGCCGCGAGGTGATGGCCGAATTCCGCCGCGCGACGGGGATTCCAACCGCCACCAACATGATCGCGACCGACTGGCGGCAGATGGATCATGCGGTGCGGCTGCAGGCGGTCGACATTCCGCTCGCCGATCCGCATTTCTGGACGATGCAGGGCTCGGTGCGGCTCGCGCAACTGTGCCGCGACTGGGGGCTCACGTGGGGATCGCACTCGAACAACCACTTCGACGTGTCGCTCGCGATGTTCACGCATGCGGCAGCGGCCGCGCCCGGCACGATCACCGCGATCGATACGCACTGGATCTGGCAGGAAGGCGACGCGCGGCTCACCCGCGAGCCGCTCGCGATCGTCGGCGGCAAAGTGGCCGTGCCGGAACGGCCGGGGCTCGGCATCGAACTGGACATGGCGCAGGTCGAGGCCGCGCATGCGCTGTACAACGAGGTGGGCGGCACCGCGCGCGACGATGCGGTCGCGATGCGTTATCTGGTGCCGGGGTGGACGTACGATCCGAAGCGGCCGAGTTTCGGGCGGGTTTAGGGTGGGCTGACGGGGGGCGGCTGCCGATTCGGGCAGCCGGCCGCATTCGGCCGGCTGCCCGAATCGGCCCGCGCGGTCGGCGGTCGGGCGCTTCCATCCATCGGCAACAGAACGCTCTCCATGACGGCATCCGGTCCGACACTGCGGCAGATCATCGTCTTCGTGCTGTATTCGGTGCTGTGTCTGGCCGGGAGCATGACCGTCGCTGGCTATGTCGCGCCCCGGATCACGCGGAACGTATCGAATTTCGAAGGCGGTGCGGGCTATGCGGCGCTGGGGTGGATCGTCATCTCGACCTGCACGTTCTGCGGGCTGTCGATCGCCTTCCGCGTGGTGCTGCGGAAAAGAACCGTGGTGCTCGCGGTTATTACGGCGGGATTCGCTGTGTTGTCGGTGTTGGCGTTCAGGGCGATCCGCGAGTTGGCGACCTGGCGGGTCGATCAGCGGTTCCGCAAAAACAAAAAGGGCTCGATCTTGCGATCGAGCCCTTCGAATTCCGTTGGTGGAGCGGAGGAGGATCGAACTCCCGACCTTCGCATTGCGAACGCGACGCTCTCCCAGCTGAGCTACCGCCCCAACAGTCGATCATCATACACACGCATTTCCGCGCTTGGCAATAGGGGTTACGTCACCCCGACGCGTTACTTCGACGGTGCTCCAGCCAACACCCATTCGACCACCGACCGGGCGTCTGCGTCGCTCATGCGCGGATGCGCCGGCATCGGAATCGCGCCCCACACACCCGAGCCGCCGTCCTTCACCTTCTTCGACAGCTTGGCCACGGCCTGCGGATCGGACTTGTAGCGCGCGGCGATATCCTTGAACGACGGGCCGACGAGCTTGCGGTCCACCGCGTGGCAGCCCATGCACGCGTTGCTGCGGGCCACCTTCAAGCCGTCGCCGACGTCCGCATACGCGACGCCCAGCGTGCCGGCCGCGAGCGCCGCAGCCGCCGCGCCCTGCACCATCCATCGTTTCATCTGCTTCATCCGCATGCCCGTCATTGCGCCTTCGCCTTCGGATTGCCCGGATGCACGCTCGACGAATTCGAGATCGGCGCGGGCGGCTGCAGCGGCGCGGACTGCACCGATGCGTCGGGCACCGCGCCGACCGTCGCGCTGTCCGCCGGTGCGGCAGCCGCCTGCGCGCCGGATGCGCCGCTCGCCGGCGACGCGTCCTGCAGCGCCTGCGCGTCCTGCGGCTTCACGTACTGGAACACCTTCACGACCTTCTCGACGCCCGGCACCTGGCTCGCGGCTTCCGCACCGCGATTGCCTTCATCCACCGTCACGAGGCCCATCAGGTAAAGATTGCCGCGTTCGGCGACGACCTTGTAGTAGTTCGCCGAGATGCCCTTCGTCGCGATCAGCTCCGACTTCACGCGCCCTTCGAGGTACGAGTCGTTCGCGCGCGACGACAGCGACGACGCCGGCTCGACCGACAGCTCGTTGACGATGCCGTTCACGTTGTTGATGCCGCGCACGATTTCCTCGGCGCGCTGCTTCGACGCATCGTTCGGCACTTCGCCCGTCAGCAGCACGCGACGGTTGAACACCGTCACGTTCACGTGCGACTGGTCCGGCAGCCCGTTGTTGATCTGCGTGAGCGACTTGACCTGGATCTCGCGATCCTCCGTCTGCGCGCCGAGCGTACGGCGATCGGTCGCGATCAGCGCGCCGCCGCCCGCCGCAGCGCCCACGACTCCGAGCACACAACCCTGCAGCGACACGGCGAGGCCCGCCGTCAGCGCGGCGAGCAGCGTGGTTCTGACGAGCGTCTGTTTGACGCGGCTTTGATTCATCGACGGCTCTCCTTCGTTCAATCCTCACCCAGCAGCATCGCGTCGATGCCGTCGCACAGGCAGTGGATGGTCAGCAGATGGACTTCGTGGATGCGCGCCGCGCGAACGGCGGGCACGCTGATCGGAATATCGGTGTCGGACAGCGCGGCCGCGACCGTGTGGTCGTTGCCGCCCGTCAATGCGACGACGGTCATCTCGCGCTCGTGCGCCTCGTCGATCGCCGCGAGCACGCGCGGCGATGCGCCGCCCGCGTCGAGCACCAGCAGGATGTCGCCCGTCTGGCCCAGCACGCGCACCTGCTGCGCGAACAACTGCTCGACGGCCGCGGCGCCCGCGAGGCCGGCCTGCGACGCGTCGGTGGCCAGCGCGATCGCGGGCAAGCCCGGACGCTCGCGCTCGAAACCGCCGACGAGCGACGCGGCGAGGTATTGCGCGGCGGCGGCCGACGGGCCGTCGCCGCATGCGACGATCTTGTTGCCGTTCGCCAGTGCGGCGAACATCGCATCGACCGCGGCTGCGATCGGCAGCGACAGCGTGTCGGCCGCTTCGGCATGAAGCGCGGCGCTGTCGCGGAATTGTTGCTGAATACGTTCGACTGACATCGATTCCTGGTGAACTGGGCGCGCGGCACAACTCGCGCGACATCGTGGGTGCGGCGAGTTTACCGTACTCCGGCGCCCTCTCCGGGGGTCCGGCAAGAACTCTTTACATCTCGTCACAGCTCGCGGCTACGCGTCGTCGGTACGAAATGCGTCGCGCAACCACGCAAGCCGCCCGGCCTCGAACGCAACGACGTCGAAACGGCATGCGGCGCCGGCGCCGTGCCGCGACCAGAACTGCAACGCGGCCGCGACCAGACGCCGCCGCTTGCGCCACCCGACGCTCGCGGCCGCACCGCCATGCCGGGTGCTGCGCCGCGCACGCACTTCGACGAACACGAGCATGCCGTCGGGCTCGCGCATCACGAGATCGAGCTCGCCGCCGCGCATCGTCACGTTCGCGGCGACGAACCCGAGACCGCGGCGCTCGAGAAACTGCCGCGCGCGCTGCTCGAACGCCGCGCCGACCGGTTTGGATCGCGCCGCGCCGGAAAAGTTGTCGCCCGAATGCGGCCGACCGCGCGCGCCATCCGGCCGGGCC
Organism: Burkholderia sp. MSMB1459WGS; assembly: GCF_001534535.1. Taxonomy (NCBI): domain Bacteria; kingdom Pseudomonadati; phylum Pseudomonadota; class Betaproteobacteria; order Burkholderiales; family Burkholderiaceae; genus Burkholderia; species Burkholderia sp. MSMB1459WGS. The sequence continues at coordinate 1,036 of NZ_LPMU01000017.1, read as the reverse complement.
GGCGCCGCGTGGCACAATGCCGTCCTTGTTCCGCTCGTGCCGCGATTGCGTGCCTTGCCTGCCATGACTGCCCTCCTCGAACTCGCGCCTACGCAGCACTACCCGGACGCCGCGCTCTACGTGGTCGCCACGCCGATCGGCAATACGGCCGACATCACGCTGCGCGCGCTGCACGTGCTCGGCCTCGCCGACCGCATCGCTGCCGAAGACACCCGCAACACGGGCCAACTGCTCGCCCGCTACGGGATCTCGAAACCGCTCGTCGCCGTGCACGAGCACAACGAACGCGAAGCCGCGCAGCGCGTGATCGAACTGCTGCGTGGCGGCGAACGCGTGGCCTACGTGTCGGACGCCGGCACGCCCGGCATTTCGGACCCCGGCGCGCGACTCGTCGACGCCGTGCGTGCCGCCGGCTTCACGGTGGTTCCGCTGCCGGGCCCGAGCGCGGCCGTGACCGCGCTGAGCGTGGCCGGCGACTGGGCCGGCGCATTCACGTTCGCGGGCTTCCTGCCGCCGAAGGCGAAACAGCGCGCGACCGCACTGCAAGCGCTGGCGTCGCACCCGTACGCGCTGGTGTTCTACGAAGCGCCGCACCGGATCGCCGAGACCGTCGCCGCGCTCGCCGACGCGTTCGGCCCCGCGCGCCGGCTGCTGATCGCGCGCGAGCTCACCAAGCTACACGAGCAGTTGTTCCAGGGCACCCTGGCCGAAGGACAGAGCTGGCTCGCGGGCGATGCGAACCGGCAGCGCGGCGAGTTCGTGCTGGTCGTCGAAGGCGCGCCGACGGCAAGCGGCGAAGCCGACGACACCGCGCACGACGCGCTGCTCAGGCTGCTGCTGGAAGAAGTGCCGGTGAAGAGCGCGGCCAAGCTCGCGGCCGCGCTCACGGGTGCATCGCGCAACACGCTGTATGCGCGTGCGCTCGCGCTGAAGGAAGGCTGACGCGCGACGCCGGCGCGCGGAATCGGCATAGGGGACGGCCATGAGGCCGTACCCCTGCCACACCACCCGGCATGCGGGTCCGCACCGGGCGGTT
>NZ_LPMU01000016.1:0-10505 GCF_001534535.1 Burkholderia sp. MSMB1459WGS | reverse complement strand
CTGGCAGCAATGCTAACCCGCGCTTGATTCCTCACGGCAGGCCAGCCTTTGCCCCGCGGGAGTCATACTGACTAGGCTTCCAGGCCCTTCTGCACGTACCACGACAACGGCAGTGTCAACAGCAGGACCGAGGCCAGCGCGAGCAGCGCGATCGGGACGCCCGCGATGTCGCCGAGACGGCCGAAAAGCACCGGCGACAGCGCGCCGCCGCCGATCGTGCCCGTATAGAACAACGCGAACGCCTGCTCGCGCTTGCCGACACCGGCCAGTTCCGGCACGACACCGTAGAGCACGGACGATGTTCCGTTCAGCGCCAGTCCAAGCAGCGGCAGCATCGCCATCATGGCGAAGAGCGGCGAGAACACAGCGAGCGCGATCAGCAGCGACGTGGCCGACTCCGTGAGCCACACCGTCTTCATCATCCCGATGCGCGCCCCCAGATAGCCGCAGAACAGCTTGCCGAACGCACCGCCCACGAACAGCAACGTGAGCGCAAGACCGATACCGGCAGTGCCAGCTCCCTTGCTTTTGAGCAGGAACGGCAGAAACGTCAGAAAGCCCATCCGCACGGCACTGTCGAGGGTGCCGGTCGCGAGCAGCGCATGCAAGCCGCCGGACGAACCGCTGCCGGAGGCCGCTTTCGGCGTCTTGTCGCGTGCCGTGCGCGATGAGTCGCGCGACGGAATCAGCCACCACAGCAGGCCCGCCGAAACCACGCCCAGCAGGCCGATCAGCGTGGCGCCGGTGCGCCACGTCACGACCGTCAACAGAAGGCCGATCAGGCCTGGTATCAGCGTCTTGCCGATGTCTCCGGAGAAGTTGTATTGGGCCAGCGCCTCCTTCACGCCGCCGCCTGCCTCGTAGGAATCGGTGACCATCGACGATGCCAGAGGATGCTGCGTACTGGCGCCCAGGCCGCCCAGCGCCAGCGCGATCAGCAGTACCGTCAGCCCACCGGCCTGACCGGCGATCAGGTAGGCAACGCCCGCGAGGGCGGTCCCGGCCACCAGCATGCGCTCGCGCCCATATCGCCGCGCTGCCTGGCTCGCAAGCAACTGAAAACTCGCCATCACGCCGGAATAGAGCCCGCGTAACAAGCCGATCTGAGCGTAATTGAGTGCGAACTGGGCCTGCCAGATCGGAAGCAGCACGTAAATGACGTCGGTCAGCCCGTCGTGGACGGCGTGCGCGCCGCAGGCGGCGATCAGCGAGCGACGACGGGACGGATCGGGGACATGCAGTGCCTCACGAGAGACTTCGCTTTTCAAATCGCTCATTTTGTTGATTATGTGCCGGATGTTGGTCGCGGTTCGCCATCATTCCTGGAGACCAAGCGGCGGAGTAGCGAGCTCGTTGGGGTGGAAGTATCGCGAATTTGCCGCAGGCGATCGGCAATTCAGATACGCCGATCCGTGCTTCCGGCTATCGACGATATCGATGTGCTCGCCGATTGCGGGCAGTGCCGGGCTACGCGTAGGACGCGTCGATGATAAACCAGAACGTCCCTCGGTCGGCCTCGTGTGATTGACCGGCGAGGCCGAGCCGTCGATCCGCTTCCACGAAACGGAGGGAATGGCCCACGACAGGCCTGGCGACGGCACCCCGTGCCGTTCGCGTCGGCACCGCGCCGCTGCCCCGACCCTCGCGTCATCCGGCCTCGTCCGAGAGCGACACGGGCGCAGCATGCTGACCGTCGCGCTCTGCCGTCGCCTCCGGGCTGCGGCGGAAACCGGTATCGGCCCCGAGCGCGTGGAGGATCGATCGGCCCTTCTTCGTCAGATATGCGCGCCGACGGCCGGGGGCGCCGTGTTCGAGCATGACGAGTTGTCGTTCGAGCAACGCATCGAGTTCGGCGCGATTCATGTCGAGCTGATCCGGCGCCTCGCACACCAGCATCAGCGTCGCGAATTCGTGCGGGCTCAGCATGGCCGCCTCCCGTCGCGCACGGAGCCGCCGCCGGCAGGCGTGGCGAAGAAAAATGAAATATGGTGCAGCGCGCGTCCGCGGGTGGCGACGCGACGGCGCGGCAGCTTCGGTCGGCCGATCATGGCGGGTGGGTCGATGCGACGCAACGCGAACGGCTTGCGCGCGGCGCGTACTCGAGCACCGATCGGCGCGAAGCGACCGTTGCCGTTGCGCGCGACTCGCAGGCCGGCCGACAGACCCGCGACGACGCGTCGTGGCCGGCGGCCGACTTCCGTCAGCCAATCGGAGGTAAGGAAAGGATCGTTCATGATTCGCTCCCGGTTGGACCTCGCACGGAGGACGAACCGGACCACGCGCTCCAGTTCGTCGATCCGCGAGAGGCCTCGCTGACAAACAAATCGAAACACGCAGCGCGTAAGCCGCGGCTGCTTGAGCGATACCAAAATAGGACGGCAAGCGCGGATTTCAAGCGCCGTTTTTGCGATGATTCGCGCGGCCTGACGCGGCTACCGTCGAGGCCGCACCGTCGCGCGTCGCGCGGCATCGCGAGACGCGCGACGGTCGGACGAACGCGGTTCTGGCCTGAAACATTTTGTTACACATGCGCTTTCTTCCCCCTCTTGAAGCGCGCTTCACGCGCCACTATTTCGCTTTTCGCCAATCGACGGCACGCCGGCGCATCGCGGCCTTTGCGCGTGCAGGCGCTGGCGGATTCCCTTTTCCAGGTGATCTCATCGCTCAGGAGATGAAAATGCAGATTCGTCCCCTCTACGACCGGGTTATCGTCAAGCGAATCGAACAGCAACGGACGACGGCCTCCGGCATCGTGATTCCCGATTCGGCCGCAGAACGGCCCGAGCAGGGTGAAGTGATTGCGGTCGGCAGCGGCCGGCTGCTCCAGGACGGCTCGCAGCGCCCGCTGCAGCTCCAGGTCGGCGACCAGGTTCTCTTCGGCAAATATGCAGGCCAGACCGTGAAGGTGAACGGTGAGGAACTGCTCGTGATGCGCGAAGAGGACGTCATGGGCGTACTCGAACCCGAATCGCCGGCTGCCAGGAAAGCGGCCTGAATACCGATTCGACCGCGTCGCACGGGTAGGAGCCCGATGCGCGCGGCATCTCGTTCAACGACTGTATCCGGAGCAAGAAAATGACCGTAAAAGACGTGAAATTCCGCGATGGCGCCCGCCAGCAGATCGTCAAGGGCGTGAACGTGCTGGCCGACGCGGTGAAGGTGACGCTCGGCCCGAAGGGCCGCAACGTCGTGATCGAGCGTGGCTTCGGCGCGCCGGTGATCACGAAGGACGGCGTGTCGGTCGCGAAGGAAATCGAGCTGAAGGACCGCTTCGAGAACATGGGCGCGCAGATCGTCAAGCAGGTCGCGTCCAAGACGGCCGACGTGGCCGGCGACGGGACGACCACCGCCACCGTGCTCGCGCAGGCGATCGTGCAGGAAGGCATGAAGCACGTCGCGGCCGGCATGAACCCGATGGATCTGAAGCGCGGCATCGACAAGGCCGTCGGCGCGGTGCTCGATGAGCTGCGCAAGCTGTCCCGACCGATTTCGACCCACAAGGAAATCGCTCAGGTCGGTGCGATTTCCGCGAACTCGGACGATGCGATCGGCAAGATCATCGCCGATGCGATGGAGAAAGTGGGCAAGGACGGCGTGATCACCGTCGAGGACGGCAAGTCGCTGGAGAACGAACTCGACGTGGTCGAAGGCATGCAGTTCGATCGCGGTTACGTGAGCCCGTATTTCATCAACGATCCCGCGAAGCAGGCGGCCTATCTCGACGATGCGCTGATTCTGCTGCACGACAAGAAGATTTCCAGTATCCGCGACCTGCTGCCGATCCTCGAAGCGGTGTCCAAGACCGGCAAGCCGCTGCTGATCGTCGCCGAGGATGTCGAGGCCGAAGCGCTCGCGACACTCGTCGTGAATTCGATGCGCGGCATCCTGAAGGTCGCCGCCGTCAAGGCGCCGGGTTTCGGCGACCGGCGCAAGGCGATGCTGGAGGATCTCGCGATCCTGACCGGCGCGACGGTCATCTCGGAGGAAACCGGCAAGCAGCTCGACAAGGCCACGCTCGAGGATCTTGGCAGTGCGAAGCGTGTCGAGGTGCGCAAGGACGACACGATCATCATCGACGGCGCGGGCGATGCGGCGCGCATCGATGCGCGCGTGAAGTCGATTCGCGTGCAGATCGACGAAGCGACGAGCGACTACGATCGCGAGAAGCTGCAGGAGCGTGTCGCGAAGCTCGCGGGCGGCGTGGCGGTGATCAAGGTCGGCGCGGTCACCGAGGTCGAAATGAAGGAGAAGAAGGATCGCGTCGACGATGCGCTGCATGCGACGCGCGCCGCGGTCGAGGAGGGCATCGTGCCGGGCGGCGGCGTCGCGCTGCTGCGTGCGCGCGCGGCGCTGTCGGACATCCGGGGCGCGAATGCGGACCAGGACGCCGGCATCCGGATCGTGCTGCGCGCGCTGGAGGCGCCGCTGCGCATCATCGCGGCCAATGCGGGCGACGAGCCGTCGGTCGTGGTTTCGAAGGTGCTCGAAGGCACCGGGAACTTCGGCTACAACGCGGCGACCGGCGAGTACGGCGATCTGGTGGACGCGGGCGTGGTCGACCCGACCAAGGTCACGCGTACCGCGCTGCAGAACGCCGCGTCGATCGCGAGCCTCGTGCTGACGACCGATGCGACCGTCGCGCAAGCGCCGAAAGAAGACGGCGCCGAGCCGGCTCCCGCGCCCGAACTCGGCTACTGACCTGCATCGCAGGCTCGCCTGCGATCGTCGAACAGCCGCTGGCCGGAGCGGCTTTTCCCGGCGCGCGCGACAGCGGGGCGCGCCGCCGCCTTTTCATGCTTGCGAGACCGACCATGAAGCTCGAACTTTCGATCGATTCCAGGCCGCTGCAAGTCGAACTCGACGACGTCATCGCCGGCCTGCTCGCTGCGCGGCTCGGCCTGCCGCCGGAGGGTGATCATCGCGGCGCGATCGGCCGCTACCTCGGCGATGCGGCGGGGCCGTGGACGCTGGATGACGACCATATGCGCAAGCGCGTGATGCGCCGCCTGATTCTCGACATCGCCGATCCGACGCTGGTCATCCAGTACCTGATGGCCGACCAGACCGAGCAGAGCGGGCCCGGCGAAGCAGGCGAGTGACGCGCGCCGAACGCGCGTCCGCCCGTCCGGCGACGTATCCAGCGCGCCTCCTGTCGCTGCGCCGGCGCGTCGGAATCGCCGTCGCGTGCGGGGAAGCGCGACTCAGGCGCCGTCCGGCTTGCCCGGCTTGCGGCCTTGGGGAGCCGGCGGACCCGCGCCCAGCTCGGCACCCGTCACCGGGTCGCTGTTCGGATCGGAGGCGAGTCGCTGCGCCATCGCCTCGATGGCGTCCGCTTGCTGCGCGTCGAGCATGCCTTCCGCAATACCGCTGCCGCCGTCGACCGCAGGTTCGGCGGGGCGGATTTCGAGTTCGCCTCCGTGGTTCCATGGCCCGACCAGCGGTGCCGCGTCCGGCTGCATCCGGAAATACACGTGATCGTACGGCGCCTTCGGCGGCAGCTTGCCCGGCGGGAAGTTCGCGGTGATCGCATACAGCGCTTTCTCGAACGACATCTGGTGCGACACCTCGCGCGTCATCAGGAAGCCGAGCGCGTCGCGGATATCCGGATCGTCGGTCACGTTGATGAGCCGCTCGTAGATGATCTTCGCGCGTGCTTCGGCCGCGATGTTCGAGCGCAGGTCCGCCGTCGGTTCGCCGATCGTGTCGATGTACGCGGCCGACCACGGCACGCCGCCCGAATTGGTCAACGGCGCGCCAGCGCCGTACAGCACCTGCGTCACGTGGCTGTCGTTGCCCGCGCCGTGCAGCTTGCGGTACAGCTCGGCCTGTTCGTCGACCGCTTCGGCCAGCTCGCCCTTGGCGCCGCGATTCAGCATCGCGGCCATCGAGCCTATTACTTCGAGGTGGCTCAGCTCCTCCGTGGCGATGTCGAGCAGCATGTCCTTGCGGCCGGGATCTTCTTCGGTGATCGCCTGCGTGAAATAGCGCATCGCGGCGGCAAGCTCGCCCTGCGGGCCGCCGAACTGCTCGAGCAGCAGGTTGGCGAGTCCCGGATTCGGCGCGCCCACGCGCACCGTGTACTGAAGCCGTGTGTTGTGGATGAACATGGCATCTCCGTTGAAAGGGTTGCGCGACATTCGCCCGGCCGAATCAGCACGAATCGATCCCGTGGGCGGCCGACGATTCCGGGCATGTGCGATGGCGGCCGATGCGGGCCGCGACAGGGGCGGCTTCTCGTGGGCGCTGGTGCGGTTCGTCGTGCGGCACGCGTGCATCGTGCCAACGGGCGCGAGTTGGCGCAGACATGAACCGGCGCCGGGCGACGAAGCAGCGATCGTGCGATCGGCTCGCGACGGGCAGCGTTTGGCGGGCGACGCTGCCCGCCGTCGATGCAAGGCGCCGCATGCGAACACGGCAGAGACGGCGGCGACCGAGCGCGCGTCGCGTGACCCGCGGTCGGCGGCGCCGGATTTTCAAGCGGTTGTCATTTCGGCTGCATAGGCCGTGTCACGCCGGCATGAATGCGGCGCGATGCGGCATGCCGACGATGCGCGGGACCGGCCGCGTCGCCGATGCGCGATGCCGGTTTCGCACGGGAGTACAGAAGGCGACGCTCGACGGGAGCGACGTGGCGCCGCATTGTCGGTGAGCCTGACGACGACAGGCGCGTGGACCGAGCGGCGCTGGCGGACATGCCGCGTCATCGCGCTTTCAGCATTTCGTCGGCGAGCCGATAGGCGCTGACCGCACGCTTCGATTCGTAGTCGGCGATCGTGGACACGTTGCGACCGGCGTCACGCGACAATAAACCCTGCAGCGCGGCGGCGGCGAAGAAATCGCGAAGATCCGGGGTGGCGGCTTTCGGCTCGGGTGGAACGGGCTCGACGAGCGGATCCGGCTTCCAGAAAACGGGCGACAGCGGCGACGCTTTCGATAGAGCGGCTGTCTGCTTGATGCTCACATTCTGGGACAACGGTGTCATGTCTTCTCCTTCGATCAGGTATCAGTTGGTGAAGTAGTGAAATATCCCCGATTGAATGAGCGAGCATCGTGTCGTTTTTTTTTTGAGCGGTACTAACGATTGATCGACGCGAATATTCGCCGGTAATACGGAATCCGTCAAAGAAAATAAATTGGCTCCACCTGATGTGTCGGAGGAGCAGGATTCGTTCCCGCTCGGCGCAGGGACGAAGCGGCGTTTTTTGCGAACCGGAGTCGATGGTATGTCGGCATGGATGACGTTCCGGTGACGCGCCGCGAGACCTCGTTGACCCTGACTTTTCACGTCGACGGCGGTCGATATGGTGCGATTTATCCCGGCACGAACACGCCCATCGCCGCGATCGCCATCGCGAGCGTCGCGGTCCATCCTCCCCACGCAAGCGGGCCTCTGACGGCAAACTTGCCCATGACCCGTTTGCTTCCCGCCATCAGCATCATCACGACCATGATCGGAACGGCGCTCACCCCATTGATGACGGCGCTCCAGTAAAGCGCGCGGATCGGGTCGAAATTCATGAACGTGAACGCGATTCCGCCGACGACCGCCAGTACGATCACCGCATAGAATTCGGGCGCGACACCCAACCGCAGCGCGAGACTGTTGCGCCAGCGAAACGTGCCGGCCGCCGCATAGGCGGCCGATCCCGCAAGCACCGGCAACGCCAGCAGGCCGGTGCCGACGATGCCGAGCGCGAACAGCACGTACGCGAAGTGACCGGCAAGCGGCTCGAGCGCCCGCGCGGCGTCCGCCGACGTTTTGACGTCGATGTGATGCGCGTTGAGTGTGGCCGCTGCCGTCAGCACGATGAAGAATGCAATCACGTTCGATACGCCCATACCGAACCACGTGTCGAAGCTGATCCGGCGCAACTGCGCGGGCGCCTGGCCCGGCATGCGCCGCAGCGGCCGCTGGTTCGGCACGGCGTGCAATTCCTCGACTTCCTGGGACGCCTGCCAGAAAAACAGGTACGGGCTGATGGTCGTGCCGAGCACGGCGACGACCGTGGTCAGATAGGCGGCGCTCAGTTGCGCATGCGGCATCACGATCGCGCGACCGACCTCGGCCCAGTCGACGGGCACGATGAGGGCGACCGCGACATAGGCCAGCAGCGTCAGCGCCGTCCATTTGAGCAATCGCGCGTAGCGGTCGTACGGAACGAAAACCTGCAGCACGACCGACACGCCGCCGAGGCACACGATGTAGAGCTGTTGCGGGCCGGGCAGCAACAAATTGACTGCCGCGCCCATGGCCGACAAGTCGGCCGCGATGTTGATCACGTTGGCCGTGATCAGCAGCACGACCGTCGCGTACAGCAGCCATTGCGGGTAGTGCGTGCGCATGTTGGATGCGAGACCCTTGCCCGTCACGCGGCCGATGCGTGCGCTGACCAACTGGATGGCCGTCATCAGCGGGTACGTCAACAACAATGCCCACAGCAGTTCGAAGCCGAACTGCGCACCCGCCTGCGAGTACGTGCCGATGCCGGAAGGATCGTCGTCGGCGGCGCCGGTGATCAGACCGGGGCCGAGGCGGCGGACCCACGCGACGGCGTTCGGGTCCGGTTCCGTCGGCTCGGGCTGAAGCAAATCGTTGTCGTTCATGATGGCGCGCCTCCCGAGGAGTGCAGCAGGCGCAATCGCCGTGCCCGCTCCACAGGTGTCTCGCGCGGGCGGCGCAGGGGCGTTACGGTTCGTTCGGCGTCGCCGTGTTGCCCGCGTCGACCTTGATTGTCTGTTCCTTCGACACCAGCCGGCCGCCGGCCATGCTTCCGCCGCCGAGGCGCAACTTCAGGAGCGCCGGTTCGTTTGCATCGAGTCCCGACAGATAATCCAGACCGTGCAGTCCGGCGCGAGCATGGAACGGGATGAACCAGGAAGAGCAGAACGCCGACGTGGGGACCGGGCACCGGGTGCGGATGTCGAGCCGCCGGGCAGAGAACGGATAGTCGTCGATATCGGTTGCGCTCACATCGAATCGCTTTTGGATGGTGAGCGGCGTGACGGTGTAGCGGAAGTAGACGTGGTTGGCCCACAGCGTATTGTCGAACGACGCCAGATCTTCGGCGGTGTACGCAACGATCGTGAGGCCGTTCCGGTCCCGGTGCCGGATTTCGTATCGGCTGACATCTATCGACTTGCAGCCGGCACACGCGATTGCCGCACCCAGCGCGAAACTGATCAAACGCGTCCGGTCATGCATGTCGTCCTCCCGCGCCTCGCGGTTTCGGTTCGCCGGCAATACGATGGTGCGCGACGTGGTGTTACGTCCGGCTACCCGCACCGTCGGCGGCCGAGACCGTTGCGTGCATCGCCTGGTCGAGAAGGGCATGCGCGGCTTGCCACGCGCGCGCGGCCGCCGCGGAGTCGTTGAACGCCCGCGCTTCGACCGTGGCGCCGTCCAGCAGCATCATGAAGACGGTCGCCAGCCGGTTTGCGGTTTCGGCCGGCACGAGCGCTTCGATCAGTTCGGCGATCCATTCGACCATTTTGCGACGATAGCGGATCGCGACATCCGAGATCGGTGCATAAGCGGTGCCGAATTCGGCCAGCGCACGCTCGAACAGGCAGCCGGCAAATTCAGGTGTCCTGAACCAGGCTGCGTACCAGTCGAAGATGGTCTTGACGCGCTCGACCGGATCGACGACGTGCTGCAACTGCGCGGCGATGCTGCCGACGATCAGGTCGTAGCGCTGCACCAGCACTTCGCGGATCAGCTCGTCCTTGCTCGCGAAATGCCGGTACAGCGTCATTCGGGCGACACCGGAATCGTCGATGATCCAGTCGACGCCCACCGGGTGGAATCCGTGCCTGGAGAACAGTTCGGTCGCTTTGTCTACCACCAGTTGGCGTTTGTTGGCTCGCACGAACGGCTTCCTCCTCGATATTTCAACGGCATAGACCGATTATTCTAGCATCATGCCGGTGCATGAAATCGGCCTCCCGGCTCTGTTTGACGGCAGTTCTGCCCCGCCAGTCTTCGCTTGACGAGGCGGTTATCGAGTCGTCTTGACTATTGGATAGACCGATATGTATCATTTGAGCCTAGAAAGCAGCGATCGATATTGCGTGGATTAAAGAGACAGAACGGGGGCAGGTTCCCGCGAGCAGTTTTCCGCCGTATCAGCCGCTGCAACGATGTTTCAAGACGAAAAGAGAACCTGAGAGAACCTTGGTACGCGGGCCCGCGGACGATGTTCGCCGCACCCCGCACCGGCCGGGGCATGCTCGCGGGCGAGCGCGCGAAGCAATACGGCGCCAATGAAACGTGAGGAAAATACCCATGTATCGCCGTTTATTCGCACCGGGGCTGCTGTTGCTGTTGGCCGCGTGCGCGCAGGATCCGTCGGTTACGGCCGGCACGGTACGGATCTGCGACGACACAGGTTGTTCCGATCGCCCTAAAGATCAGGTCTCCTATCAAAAAATGGACGACGCGGAAGACCGCGAAGATCCGCGCATCGCCGCGCTCAAGCAAACCGCGAAAACCCAGCCGAAGGCCGCCT
>NZ_LPMU01000015.1:0-1844 GCF_001534535.1 Burkholderia sp. MSMB1459WGS | reverse complement strand
GTGTGCGCCCAGCATGGGCGCATTCCTGCGGGTGGAAGTCCCGCCATAAGCTGATCACGGCAAATGAAGTGAAGCGCAACTGCATGAGGGTGACCGAGTGTGGGAAGGAAGCGTGGAGCGTAAATCGCGAGCCGATGGACAAGAACCGTATAGAAGGCGCTGCCGAGCAGGGCGAGCGGGCACGTAACCGCGAAGCTCTCGTGATCAAGGCGAAGCGGCGTAGATGCGGCGGTTGTGCGATGAAGGAATGCGTTCTTACCTGGGGAGATCTCGCCTCACGCCTGAAAGGGCGACGGCGGCAAGCCGGAGCGAGAAGTCAGCAGAGGCCGTAGTAGCTGCCGGTTGTGGGCGAAGGGCCGAACGAGTAGGAGGGCCGAAGGCCGTGTCGCTCGAACGTGCAGTGCATCAGAAGCCCGCGAGTGCGGGGCGCAACGCGGGAGGGCGAGGTGAAGCCGAGCCTGAAGTAGTGCGTGATGAAGCGCGGCCGGCGCGATTCGAAACCGGAGGTTCAGGGCGAGATGACCTGCTCTCGCAGGCGCTCGCGAGAGCGAATCTGGTGATGGCGTGGAAACGCGTCAAAGCCAATCGCGGCAGTGCCGGGGTGGATGGGAAGTCGATTGCCGAGACGGCGGAGTACCTGAGGACGCACTGGCACGGGATTCGGGAAGCGTTACTGGACGGCAGTTACCGGCCCGCGCCGGTAAGGCGCGTTCAGATTCCGAAAGCCGGAGGCGGGATGCGTGAACTGGGGATACCGACGGTGACGGATCGACTGATCCAGCAAGCCCTGCTGCAAGTTCTGCAGCCCATTATTGATCCCACCTTCTCCGAACACAGTTACGGCTTCCGGCCGGGACGTCGAGCGCGTGACGCGGTGCTGAAGGCGCAGCGTCATGTGCAGGATGGTTTGCGGGTGGTAGTCGATGTGGATCTGGAGAAGTTCTTTGATCGGGTCAATCACGACATTCTGATGGAAAGGCTATCGAGGCGGATCGCGGACAAGGCCGTGCTGCGGCTGGTCCGTCATTACCTTGTGGCCGGAATCATGGATGGCGGGGTGGTCATGGAGCGTCACGAAGGTACGCCGCAAGGCGGGCCGCTGTCGCCGCTGCTGGCCAATGTGCTGTTGGACGAGGTGGACCGGGAACTGGAGACGCGAGGCCATCGCTTCGTGCGCTACGCCGACGACTGCAATGTGTACGTGCGCAGTCGCCGCTCGGGCGAACGAGTGCTGAATAGTTTGCGCAAGCTCTACGATCGACTCCATCTGAAGGTCAACGAGGCCAAGACGGCGGTTGCACAGGCGACCGGTCGCAAGTTCCTGGGCTATGAACTGTGGCTCAGTGCGGGCGAGCGGATCAAATGCGCGGTGGCCCGAAAGGCACTGGAGACCTTTAAGCAACGCATCCGAGACCTGACCGGCCGCCTGGGAGGGCGGAGCTTGGCGGAAGTAGTGGAGCGCTTGAAGGCCTATATGCCGGGTTGGAAGGCGTACTTCCAGCTTGCCCAGACGCCGCGAGTGTTCCGTGAACTCGACGAGTGGATCAGGCACCGGTTGCGTGCGATGCAGCTTAAGCACTGGCGTCGGGGCACGACGATGTACCGGGAGTTGTTGGCGTTGGGTGCCTCGAAGGAGGATGCCTACCGGGTGGCGGCGAACAGTCGGCGTTGGTGGCGAAACAGCCGCTGGCTGCTGAACCGTGCCATGCCGATCGCCTACTTCGACCGTCTCGGCGTGCCTCGACTCTCATGACCTCAACTGCTCGAACCGCCCGGTGCGGACCCGCATGCCGGGTGGTGTGGGAGGGGATCGGTCAGACTCTCTGACCGCCCCTATCCCGATC
>NZ_LPMU01000014.1:0-76671 GCF_001534535.1 Burkholderia sp. MSMB1459WGS | reverse complement strand
CCGACGCAGAACATCGTGTGGGTCACGCCCGAAGGCGGCGGCGGGCCGAATTACCCGAACATGTAAGCTGCCGGAACGCGCCGCCACGAGCGGCGCGTTTCGTTTGGTCGCCGCACACCGCCGCAAACGAAACGGGGCGCTGCATCATGCAGCGCCCCGCTTGCATTCATCGTTCGACGGTCGAGACGGCGCGCGCTGCGCCCCGCCTGCTCGTATCAGGTCGCGCTGCCGGAGATCTTCGGCGTCGGCGTCTCGACATCGCCGCACTGCGCACGGTGACGCAGCGCATGGTCGATCAGCACCAGCGCGAGCATCGATTCGGCGATCGGCGTCGCACGAATGCCGACGCACGGATCGTGACGACCGAAGGTTTCGACCGTCGCCTCTTCACCGCTCTTCGTGATCGAGCGGCGCGGCGTGCGAATGCTCGAGGTCGGCTTGATCGCGATCGACACGGTGATGTCCTGCCCCGTCGAAATCCCGCCGAGCACGCCGCCCGCGTGGTTGCCGACGAAGCCGGCCGGCGTCAGTTCGTCGCCGTGCACCGAGCCGCGCTGCGCGACGCTGTCGAAGCCCGCGCCGATCTCGACGCCCTTTACCGCGTTGATGCTCATCATCGCCTTCGCGATATCGGCATCGAGCCGGTCGAACACCGGTTCGCCCCAGCCGACCGGCACGCCCGACGCGACAACGTCGATGCGCGCGCCGATCGAATCGCCGTCCTTGCGCAGCGCGTCCATGTATGCCTCGAGCTCCGGCACGACCGCCGCGTTCGGCGAGAAGAACGGGTTCTCGTGCACGTGCGACCAGTCGACGAACGGCACGTCGATTTCGCCGAGGCCGCTCATGTAGCCGCGCACCTCGACCCCGAAGCGCTCGCGCAGCCACTTCTTCGCGACCGCGCCGGCGCCGACGATCGGCGCGGTCAGGCGCGCGGACGAGCGGCCGCCGCCGCGGTAGTCGCGGATGCCGTATTTCTGCCAGTAGGTGTAGTCGGCGTGGCCGGGACGGAACGTCTCGACGATGTTGCCGTAATCCTTGCTGCGCTGGTCGGTGTTGCGGATCAGCAGCGCGATCGGCGTGCCGGTCGTCACGCCTTCGAACACGCCCGACAGGATCTCGACCTCGTCGGCCTCCTGCCGTTGCGTCACGTGCCGCGACGTGCCCGGCTTGCGGCGATCGAGCTCGACCTGGATGTCGGCTTCGGTCAGCCCCATCCCCGGCGGGCAGCCGTCGATCACGCAGCCGATCGCGGGACCGTGCGATTCGCCGAAGGTCGTGACAGTGAAAAGCGTGCCGAGGGTATTGCCGGACATGATGGAACCGCCCAAAGAGAAATGGGCAAACCGATGCGCTGCCGGAGCCGCAGGCAGGTCGATCGTTTGCCGGTCGAGAAAAGAGGTAAACCGCTATTATGCCAGCCGTCCCGGCCCCGCGGGCCGCGGGCCGCCCGACCGCCGGCCACGCACAGGCTGCGTGCTGCGCGGCCCACGAAAGCGCGTCCGGGCGCCCGCCCCAGCCCGGACGCCGCCGAATGCCCGCGCGTTGCCGGCCCGGCGCCCGCCTACTTCCGCGCGCCGCGCAACTCCGCCACCGCCGCCTGCAACGCCTCGGGCGTCGCCACCGACGCCGGGATCGGCTCGCCGACCGCCAGCGTCAGCCGGCTCATCGCGCCGCGCTTGATGGGACGCGGCATCCGCGCATCGGTATGCCGCGAGAAATAGCTGCCCCACAGTCCGCGCAGCGCCATCGGGATCACCGGCGCCGGCGTGCGGTTCAGGATCTCGGTGATGCCGTGGTGGAACGTGTTGATGTCGCCCGTCTTCGTCAGCTTGCCCTCGGGGAAGATGCACACGAGTTCGCCGTCCTTCAGCGCGGCCTCGCACAGGTCGTACGCGCGCGCGAGCATCGCGGGATCCTCGTGACGCGGCGCGATCGGGATCGCCTTCGCATGCCGGAATACCCAGCTCGCGAAACGCGTCTTGAAGATCCGGTGATCCATCACGAAACGAATCGGGCGCGGGCTCGCGGCGGCCAGCACGAGCGCATCGACGTAGCTGACGTGGTTGCACACGAGTACCGCGGCGCCTTCCGCCGGGATCCGCTCCGCGTGCACGAGGCGGATCCGGTAGAAGGTGTGCACGAGCACCCACGCGACGAAGCGCAGCAGGAACTCGGGCACGAGCAGGTAGATATACGTCGCGACGGCCACGTTCAGCAGCGCGGTGACGAGGAACAGCCCCGGAATGTCGACGCCGGCCTTGGTCAACCCCATCGCCATGACGGCCGACAGGATCATGAACAGCGCGTTCAGGATGTTGTTCGCGGCGATGATCCGCGCGCGGTGCGTCGGCGCGCTGCGGCTCTGGATCAGCGCATACAGCGGCACGCTGTAGAAGCCGCCGAACATCGCCAGCAGGAACAGATCGGCCAGGATCCGCCAGTGGCGCGCACCGGCCAGGAATTCGCCGACCGACAGCAGATGGCCGGGCGACGGCAGCGCGTGGCTCGCGAAATACAGCTCGATCGCGAACACGCTGATGCCGATCGAGCCGAGCGGCACGAGGCCGATCTCCACGCGCCGCTGCGACAACCGCTCGCACAGCAGCGAGCCGAGGCCGATGCCGACCGAGAACGTCGCGAGCAGGATCGTGACGACGTCGGGGCTCGCGGACAGCACGTCCTTCGCGAAATTGAAGAACGACGTGAGGAACGTCGCGCCGACGAACCACAGCCACGAGATACCGAGCAGGCTCAGGAACACCGTGCGGTTCTGGCGCGCGAGGCCGAGGTTGCGCCAGGTCTCGCTGACCGGGTTCCAGTTGATCACGAGGTCGGGCTGCGGCGCGGGCGTCGACGGCACGCGCTGCGCGACGAGCCGCCCGGCCAGCGCGATGACCACGACGCTCACCGCGAGCACGCGCTCGCCGCTGCCTTCGATGCCGGCCGCCGCGCCGCCGATGATCGTGCCGATCAGGATCGCGATGAACGTGCCCATCTCGACGAGACCGTTGCCGCCGACCAGTTCGTGTTCGCCGAGATGCTGCGGCAGATACGAATACTTGACGGGCCCGAACAGCGTCGAGTGCATCCCCATCATGAACGTGCACAGATACAGCAGCGTCGCGCTGTGCGTGACGAAGCCGGCCGCGCCGACCACCATCAGCACGATCTCGAAGGACTTCACGAAGCGCGTGAGGGTCGCCTTGTCATACTTGTCGGCGATCTGGCCGGACGTCGCCGAGAACAGCACGAACGGCAAAATGAAGATCGCGGAAATCAGGAACGCGGCCGTCTTCGCATCGACGCCGGAGAACCGCGCGGTGTGATACGTGACGAGCGACGTAAAGCCGATCTTGAAGACGTTGTCGTTCAGCGCGCCGAGGAACTGGGTCGTGAAAAACGGCGCGAAGCGACGCTCGCGCAGCAGGTCGAACTGCGATGCGTGCGCGCGCCGTTCGTCGCGCCGCCCGGAGGTGGCTTGCGTGTGATCGCTCATGCGGAATACGCGCGCCTCGTCTGGGCGAAGCTGCGCGGGCCTCGTGTTGTTGTCGTTGAAAAAAAGGCGGCGCAGGACAAACCTGCGCCGCCGCATGCCGGATGGCGGCGCCCATGCATCGAGGTGCCGGGCGCGGCGGGATTCACGGCTTGTGCGCTTCGGCTTCCGATTCCGGCCAGTCGCGGATGTACGCCTTCAGCATCCGGTTCTCGAAGCTCTGCGCCTCGACGACCGTCTTCGCGACGTCGTAGAACGAAATGACGCCCATCAGCACCTTCTTGTCGAGCACCGGCATGTAGCGCGCGTGACGCTCGAGCATCATCCGGCGCACTTCGTTGACGTCCGTTTCCGGCGTGCACGTGAGCGGCTCGTCCATCACCTTGCGCACCTGCACGTCGCCGATCGCGCCGCCGTTTTCGCGCAGGCGCAGAATGATCTCGCGAAACGTCAGCATCCCGACGAGATCGCCGTACTCCATCACGACGAGCGAACCGATGTCGTGTTCGGCCATCGTATCGACCGCTTCGCGCAGCGGCTTATCGGGCGTCACCGTAAACAGCGTGTTGCCCTTCACTTTCAGAATATCGCTGACGCGCATCGTAGTCCCCTCATGCTTGAATGCAAAATCTCTTTCGATCCTATCGGAAAGCCTGTCAAAAGGAAAGCACGGGCCGGCGCGGCGGGCCGCCGCCGCTTGCGGACGCGGGCAGCCGGCCGCACAATGGGCTCATGAACGGCGGCCCGAGGAGACGGCCATGGCGCATACGCATACGGAGCAATTCGCCAGCTTCGCTGACTTCTACCCGTATTACCTGAACGAGCACCAGAATCTGACGTCGCGGCGGCTGCACTTCATCGGCTCGCTCGGCGTGATCGGCTGCGTCGCGATGGCGGTCGCGACCGGCAACTGGCTGTGGCTGCCGGCGGCGATCGTCTGCGGCTACGGGTTCGCGTGGGTCGGACACTTCTTCTTCGAGAAGAACCGCCCGGCCACGTTCCGGCACCCGATCTACAGCCTGATGGGCGACTGGGTGATGTTCAAGGACATCTGCACCGGCAAGATCCCGCTGTAACCTCCGGGCCCCGCCGTCAGGCAGGCCGCGGCGGCCGCGCGTGCGGGTCGGCCACGCCCTGCGCCGAACCGGCGCCCCCGGCCGGCTCCGCGCCCGCGAGCCGGTGCGCGGCGATCAGCGATGCGAGCGTCACGTCGAACCGGTCGCTCGACAGCACCGCGAGCAGCACCGCGCCGTCGACATGGCTGCGGCGGCGCTGGAGCTGGTAGGTCAGCTCCGTGCGATCGATCACCAGCACGTCGAACAACTGCGCGAGCGTCAACTGTTCCGGGTTCGCGAGCAGGATGTAGCGCGGTGTGGCCTCGCCGTCGCCGTCGAGCCGCGCCACCCATTCCCGCTCCTCCATCGTCGTCAGCAGCCGCTGCGCGGTTTCCATGTCGCAGCGCAGCATCGTCGCGAGCCGGATCGCCGTGTAGCCACGCTTGCCGGCCGCGCGCGCGTCGGCCAGCCGCGCGAGCAGCTCGAGTGCGTCGAGCAGGTCGCTGCCCGGATAGTGGATGCGGTGGAACTGGCCGACACGAATCGCCGGCAGCGCCGACGCGACCATCGCGCCGAGCAGCGCGATGAACCAGCTCAAATACACCCACAGCAGGAACACCGGCAGCGCCGCGAACGCGCCATAGACGGCCGTATAGGTCGGAATGCGCCGGACGTAGTAGCCGAAGCCGCGCTTCGCGAGTTCGAACGCGATGGCCGCGAACAGGCCGCCGATCACCGCGTCGCGCCATGCGACCGCGCAGTTCGGCAGGTACACGTACAGCAGCGTGAACGCGAGCACCGTCAACGGCAGCGACGCAAGCGCGAGCAGCCACTCGACGATCGACGTGGACGGCCCCGCGCCGGTGAACGCGAGCGACTGCGTGAACAGGTACGACGAGATCGACAGGCTCACGCCGAACAGCAACGGCCCGAGCGTGATCAGCGCCCAGTATGCGAGCACGCGCTGCGCGAACGGCCTGGGCTTGCGCACGCGCCAGATCAGGTTGAACGCCGATTCGATCGTCATCATGGTCATCACCGACGTGACGACGAGCACGATCAGGCCGGCTGTCGTCAGCCCCTTGGCCTTCGACGCGAACTGGTTCAGGTACTTGAAGATCTGGATGTTGAACTGCGCGGGCATCAGGTGATCCGCGAGGAACCCCTGCAGCGAGATCTGGAACGACGCGAACATCGGGAACGCGGTGAACAACGCGAACGCGACCGTCAGCAGCGGCACGAGCGACAGCATCGTCGTGAAGGTCAGGCTGCCCGCCACTTGCGGGATGCGATCCTCGGCGCTGCGCCGGGCCGCGAACTGCGCGAGGCGCTTGATGGTGACGAGATCGACGCTCAACTTCGGCAAACGGCTTCTCCTTCTTGATGCTGCGCGCGTCACGGCGCGCCGCCGCGCTGCGCGACGGCTTCAGCCCCTATAATAGCCGCTCGATTCCAGCAGGGGCCGACTGCACCGGGCACGCGCGCGGCCGCATGCGGCCCCGTCGCCCATGAAAGACATCCTCGTCCTCTATTACAGCCGTCACGGCGCCACGCGCGATCTCGCGCTCGCGATCGCGAACGGCATCGACAGCGTGCCGGGCATGCAGGCCCGCATCCGCACCGTGCCGCCCGTGTCGGCCGTCTGCGAAGCCACCGCCCCCGACATCCCGGCCGACGGCCCGCCCTACGCGGAACTGCGCGACCTCGAGGAATGCGCGGGCCTCGCGCTCGGCTCGCCGACCCGCTTCGGCAACATGGCCGCGCCGCTCAAGTATTTCCTCGACGGCACGACGCCGCAATGGCTGTCGGGCGCGCTGACCGGCAAGCCCGCGAGCGTGTTCACGTCGACGGGCAGCCTGCACGGCGGCCAGGAATCGACGCTGCTGTCGATGATGCTGCCGCTGCTGCATCACGGGATGATGATCGTCGGGATCCCGTACACCGAATCCGCCCTCAGCACGACACGTACGGGCGGCACGCCGTACGGCGCGTCGCACGTCGCGCAACACGACCGCGCGGCGTCCGGCGGGCTGTCGGCGGACGAGAAGGCGCTCGCGGCCGCGCTCGGCGTACGGCTCGCGCGCGCCGCCGCGGCCCTCGCCGGCGCCCAGGCCGCCGAGGCGGCATGAGCGCCCCCGCCCCCACCCGCCCCGCCGTCGCGGCCCGGCCGCGCCATGCGCGGGCCGCCGCTGCGTGTCTCGTCGCGCTGATCGCGCTGTCGCTCGCGTGGGAGTTGTGGCTCGCGCCGTTGCGCCCCGGCGGCTCCGCGCTGATGCTCAAGGCCGTGCCGCTGGCGCTCGCGCTGCCCGGCGTCTGGCGGCGTAACATCTATACGATGCAGTGGGCGAGCATGCTGATCCTCGTCTATCTTGCAGAAGGTATCGTGCGCGGCATGTCCGATCGCGGGCTGTCCGCGACGCTCGGCTGGTGCGAGACCGCGCTTGCCGTCGGCTTCTTCGTGGCGGCGCTGGCTTACGTCGCGCCGTTCAAGCGCGCGGCGAAAAAACCGCGCGCCACGCCCTGACCCTTACGCGACAAGGTGATGATGTCCTCCGAAGCTTTCGTTTCCGCGTGCCGCGACGCGATCGGCGCCGAGCACGTGCTGACCGATCCGCACGATACCGATCCGTTCCTGACCGACTGGCGCCGCCGCTACAAGGGCGCGGCATGCGCGGTGCTGAAACCCGCGAACACGGCTGAAGTCGCCACGCTCGTGAAGCTCGCCAACGCGCACGGCGTCGCGCTCGTGCCGCAAGGCGGCAATACGGGCCTCGCCGGCGGCGCGACGCCCGATGCGAGCGGCAACCAGGCCGTGCTGAGCGTCGCGCGCCTGAACCGCGTGCGCGCACTCGATCCGCACAACAACACGATCACCGTCGAAGCCGGCGCGATCCTCGCCGACGTGCAGGCGCGCGCCCGGGAAGGCGGCCGGCTGTTCGCGCTGAGCCTCGCGGCGGAAGGCAGTTGCACGATCGGCGGCAACCTGTCGACCAATGCGGGCGGCACCGCGGTGCTGCGCTACGGCAACGCGCGCGAGCTGTGCCTCGGCCTCGAGGTCGTGACGCCGCAGGGCGAGATCTGGGACGGGCTGCGCGGACTGCGCAAGGACAACACGGGCTACGACCTGCGCGACCTGTTCATCGGCGCCGAAGGCACGCTCGGCATCATCACGGCGGCGGTGATGAAGCTGCATCCGCTGCCGGCGGCACAGGTGACGGCGCTGGCCGCGCTCGAATCGCCGCACGCGGCGCTCGACTTCCTCGCGCTGGCGCAGCGGGCGGCCGGGCCGCTGTTGACCGGCTTCGAGCTGATGTCGGATTTCTGCATGCAGCTGGTCGGCAAGCACTATCCGCAACTGCGCTACCCGTTCGCGCAGACCCATGCGCAAACGGTGCTGCTGGAGCTGTCCGACAACGAAAGCGAAGCGCATGCGCGCGCGCTGTTCGAGAAGCTGATGGAAGAAGCGTTCGAGGCCGGGCTCGTGGTCGACGCGGTGGTCGCGGAGAACCTCGCGCAATCGCGTGCGTTCTGGGACCTGCGCGAGCACATCCCGCTCGCGCAGGCCGACGAAGGGCTCAACATCAAGCACGACATCGCGGTGCCGATCTCGTCGATCGCCCGCTTCATCGACGAGACCGACGCGGCGATCCAGCAGGCCGCGCCGGGCGCGCGCATGGTCACGTTCGGCCACCTCGGCGACGGCAACCTGCACTACAACGTGCAGATGCCCGAAGGCGGCGATGCGAAGGCGTTCCTCGCCGCGTTCCAGGCGCCGATCAACCGGATCGTCTACGACAACGTGCACCGCCACCACGGCACGATCAGCGCGGAGCACGGCATCGGCCAGTTGAAGATCGACGACGCGCAGCGCTACAAGTCGCCGGTCGAAACGACGCTGATGCGCACGCTGAAGACCGCGCTCGACCCGCGCGGCCTGATGAATCCCGGCAAGGTCCTGCGCTGAAGCCGCCTGCTCCGGAGCGAATCCCGTGAAAATCCGCGTCCTGTCCGACCTGCATCTCGAAAGCAACCTGCCCGACGCGATCCCGCATGCCGACGCCGATCTCGTCGTGCTGGCCGGCGACATTCACAATCACGCGGAAGGCCTGCGCTGGGCCGCCGAGACGTTCGACCCCGCGGTGCCGGTGATCTACGTGCCGGGCAACCACGAGTACTACGACGGGGAATTCGGCGCGCTGGAGGCGGCCATGCGCGACGCGGCGCACGCGCTCGACAACGTGCATTACCTGAACAACGGCGTCTACGTCGATCCTGCCCAACGCTTCCGCGTGCTGGGCACGACGCTCTGGACCGATTTTTCGCTGTTCGGCCGGGACGAAGCCAGCGTCGCGCGCGCGACCGAGGCCGGCCTGCGCGTGATGCTCGATTTCAAGGGATTGATCCAGGTAACCTGGCCGCACGACGCGACGGTGCATACGACGGCAGAGGCGCCGGAACGGGATTTCGCGCCGGCCGACGCGATCGCGCTGCACCGGCGAGGCCGTGCATGGCTGGAAGCGCAACTGGCGGCGCCGTTTGCGGGCAGGACGATCGTCGTCACCCATCATGCGCCGCACCGCCGCTCGCTGGCGGAACGCTATGCGGAAGATCTGGCGTCGGCGGGGTTCGTCACGGACATGGCGGAACTGGTGCGGCCGCCGGTGGATCTGTGGCTGCACGGCCACACGCATACGTCATTCGACTACGTTGCGGACGGCGGCACGCGCGTGGTGTGCAATCCGCGCGGCTACCTTCACCGGCGCACCGGCGAATGGGAAAACCCCGCGTTCGCGTGGGACAAGGTCGTCGAACTCGGCTGAGCGCCGGCCGGGCGGCCGCGTGGCGCGGCCTTCCCGACCTGAGGCGCGACGGCAGGATCAGCGGCCGGGGCGGCGCGGGTCGCGCACGCGGACCGGCACGGGCTTCATCTGCGCCTTCGCCTTCATCGCACGCAGCAGGTCGCGGGTCGCCGCCGCGGCGGCAGCCGCGCCCAGCAGGACGCCAAGGCCGATCATCAGGTGCGTATCCATCGCTACTCCGGTGTGGTGTATCTCGTTAATTCCAACAGTATCAAACTGTCTGACACACGTTCGTAAAAAAATGTTGCGTGAAGGACAAATCTCGTCAGATTGCGGTCGACTGCGCGCTCATGTCGCACGCGTGTACTGTTCGAGCGCGGCTTCGTCGGCTTCGAGCGTGAGCGGCAATTCTTCGCGCAGGAAATCGACCCAGGTCCGGATTTTCGCGTCGAGGTACTGGCGCGACGGATACAGCGCGTAAATGTTCATCACGTGCGACCGGTACTCGGGCATCACGCGCACGATGTGCCCGCTGCGCAGCCAGCCGATCGCCGAATAGACCGGCAACCCGCCGACGCCCATCCCCTCCCGCACGGCCACCGCGAGCGCCTCGGCGACGTTCACGCGGAACGGCGGCGCCGTGATCGGCACGACCTCGTCGCCGTTCGGCCCCGCCAGCGCCCATTCGTCGAAGTGAAAGCCCGGCGCGACCATCCCGAGGCACACGTGCTGCGCGAGATCGGCCGGCCGCTGCGGCACGCCATGCGACTCGACGTAGCCCGGCGATGCACACACGACGCTATAGCTCTCGCCGAGCCGCTGCGACACGAGCCCCGAATCGGGCAGATCGCGGCCGACCACGATCGCGACGTCGTACCCCTCGTCGAGCAGGTCGGGCATGCGCTGCGCGAGCGTCAGCTCGACGTGCACGTCCGGGTAGCGCTCGCGGTAGCGCGCGATGGCCGGCACCAGATAGTGCTGGCCGAGGCTCGTGAAGCAATGGACCTTCAGCTTGCCGGACGGGCGCGCATGCGCGTCGCCCGCCTCGGCTTCGGCCTGGTCGACGTACGCGAGGATCTGTTCGCAGCGTTGCAGATAGCGCTCGCCGGCTTCGGTCAGCGCGATCCGGCGCGTCGTGCGGTTCAGGAGACGCGTGCGCAGGTGTGCCTCGAGATCCGAGACCGCGCGCGACGCGTAGGCGGTGGTCGAATTCATCTGCTGGGCGGCCGCGGTAAAGCTGCCCGCGTCGACCACGCGGACGAATACCCGCATGTTTTGTAGCGTATCCATCCTGTTACCCCTGTGAATCCGGAGGGATTGTTGCACAGGGCCCAACAAATATTATCTCAAGATTCGTAAAAATGACTTGCACCGTTGTCCGTATATTCAGGAATCGCTGAAAAATATAATCGCTTCCGACTCATCTATATCCGAAAGGGAGAAAATCGTGCAGTCTCCGGCGACAAAAGGGACGCTCGCACTGGCGGTTCTTGCAGTCTCATTAATAATGGCCGGTTGCGCGAGCATGGGCGACAACAAAACCCAGTCCACCCGTATCGAGGCGAACGCGCTCGATGCCGGCGCGGCGATCCGCGCGGCCGACCGCGACGCGGGCTGGCCCGCCGCAGACTGGTGGCGCGCGTACCGCGATCCGCAGCTCGATGCGTGGATCGCCGCCGCCCAGGCCGGCAACCCGACCCTCGCGGCCGCCGAGGCCCGCGTGCGCGAAGCCCAGGCGATGGCGCGCGTCGCGCGTGCGGCCGAACTGCCGCAGATCAACGGCAATCTGTCGCTGATGCGCGAGCACTGGCCGGACAACGTGTACTACGGCCCGGGCCCGCTCGCGAACGCCGACACCTGGAACAACACCGGCACGCTCGGCCTGTCGTACCACCTCGATCTGTGGGGCAAGGACAAGAACGCGACCGAGCGCGCGCTCGACACCGCGCACGCGAGCGCCGCCGACGCACGGGCGGCGAAGCTCGAACTCGAGGTCAACGTCGTGCGCGCGTATGTCGGCATGTCGATGAACTACGCGCTGCTCGATCTCGCGCACGAAACCTTCGAACGCCAGCGCGCGCTCGCCGATCTCGCACGCAAGCGGCTGCAGGCCGGCCTCGGCACGCAGCTCGACGTGAGCCAGGCGGAATCGACGCTGCCCGACTACGAGCGCCAGATCGACAGCTACGAAGAAGCGATCCAGCTCGCGCGCCACCAGATCGCCGCCCTCGCCGGCAAGGGCCCGGGTGCCGGCGACACCATCAAGCGGCCGCAACTTGCGCTCGATGCGCCGGCGGGCCTGCCGTCGGCGCTGCCGGCCGACCTGCTCGGCCGCCGCCCCGACGTCGTCGCGGCGCGCTGGACGGTCGACGCGCAGGCGCGCGGCATCGACGTCGCGAAAGCGTCGTTCTACCCGAACATCGACCTGCTCGCGACGGTCGGCGGCTTCGGCGTGACCGCGCCGTTCACCGACTTCCTGCGCGCGATGAACGGCGGCTGGACGGCCGGCCCCGCGCTGTCGCTGCCGATCTTCGAAGGCGGCCGGCTGCGCGCGCAGCTCGGCGCCGCGAATGCCGGCTACGACCAGGCGGTCGAGCGCTACAACCAGACGATCGTCGGCGCGCTCAAGGACATCGCCGACCAGGTCGTGCGGATCCGCTCGCTCGAGACACAGAAGAAGGACGCCGCGCGGTCGGTGGCGGCCAACGATCGCAGCTATCGACTGTCGCGCGAAGGCTTCCGCCGCGGGCTGACCGATTACGTGAACGTGCTGGTCGCGCAGCAGCAACTGCTGCGCGCGCAGGAAACGGCCGCCCGCATCGACGCGGAACGCCTCGCCGCGCACGCGCAGTTGATGGCCGCGCTCGGCGGCGGGATCGAGACGGGCAAGGACGTTCCGGCGGACGACCGCCCCGCCGACGGCGCCGACCCGTCGGGCGCGAAGCCCGCAGCGGCCGTTGCCCGGCCCGCGGAAGTCGCCGCTGCCGGCACGTCCGGGACGCCCCGGACGTCCGCCGTGCCGGCCGCACGGTAACGCGGAGCGCCCGCCATGTCAGCCTCCTCTCCCGCTTCCACGCCCGCCGGCGGTCCGCTCGCGGCCTGGTATGCCGCGTTCGGCGACTGGGCCCGCACCGACGGCGCCGCGTGGCTCTACCTGTTCAAGGCGCTGCTCGCCGCGTTCATCGCGACCGGCGTGTCGATGCGGCTCGACCTGCCCGCGCCGAAAACGGCGATGACGACGGTGTTCATCGTGATGCAGCCGCAAAGCGGCGCGGTGCTCGCCAAAAGTTTCTACCGCGTCGCCGGCACGATCTTCGGGCTGATCGCGACGCTCACCTTCGTCGGGCTGTTCCCGCAGCAGCCGCAACTGTTCCTGCTGGCGGTCGCGCTGTGGGTCGCCCTGTGCACGGCCGGCGCCGCGCGCAACCGCAATTTCCGCAGCTACGGCTTCCTGCTGGCCGGTTACACGACCGCGCTGATCGGGCTGCCCGCGTCGCAGCACCCGGACGGCGCGTTCATGAGCGCGATGACGCGGGTGGCCGAAATCATGGTCGGGATCGTGTCGGCCGGCGTGGTCAGCGCACTCGTGTTTCCGCAGACCACCGGCGAGCAGATGCGCACGACGGTGCGCAAGCGCTTCGGCAGCTTCGTCGACTACGTCGCGGCGGCGCTGTCGGGCCAACTCGACCGCGCGCATATCGAAACCATCCATACGCGCTTCGTCGCCGACGTGGTCGGGTTCGAGGCCGCGCGCAGCATGGCCGTGTTCGAGGATCCGGACACGCGGATGCGCAGCGGCCGCCTCGCGCGGCTGAACAGCGAATTCATGAGCGCGTCGAGCCGGTTCCATGCGCTGCACCAGTTGATGAACCGGCTGCACGCGGCCGGTGCGCAGGCCGCGATCGACGCGATCGAGCCGTACTTCCGCGAGATCGCACCGCTGCTGCTGACACCCGCCGGCGAACCGGTGCGCACGTCGGCCGATGCGGGCCACGCGGCCGCGCAACTGCTTGCGTGGCGCGACGCGCTGCCGCGCCGCATCCGCGCGACGCGCGCCGCACTCGAAACGCAGCCGGACTTTCCGCTGCTCGACTTCGACACGGCCGCCGAACTGCTGTACCGCTTCATCACCGACCTGCACGAGTACGCGGCCACCTATGCGTCGCTGTCGACCGCGACACACGAGCGCGAACGCTGGATCGAGCGCTACGAGCCGCGCACCAATGCGACCGCGATGGTGATCGCGGCGATTCGCACCGCGACCGTGATTCTCGTGCTCGGCTGGTTCTGGATCGAGACCGCGTGGCCGAGCGGCGTGACGATGACGCTGACGGCCGCGGCCACCTGCGCGCTCGCGTCGTCGACGCCGCGCCCGACCGCGATGTCCGCGCAGATGGGCATGGGCACGGCGCTCGCCGTCTGCACGGGCTTCCTGCTGACGTTCGGCATCTATCCGCACATCGACGGTTTTCCGCTGCTGTGCGTCGCGCTCGCGCCGCTGCTCGCGATCGGCATCTTCATGACGCTGAAGCCGAAGCTCGCCGGCTACGGGATGGGCTACCTGATCTTCTTCAGCTTCCTCGCCGGCCCGGACAACATCACGCACTACGATCCGACCGGGTTCATGAACGATTCGCTCGCGCTCGTGCTGTCGATGCTGGTGTCGGCGATCGCGTTCGCGGTGCTGTTCCCGCCGACCGCGCCGTGGCTCAAGAAGCGGCTGTTCGCGGACCTGCGCCACCAGGCCGTCGCGGCCGGCCACGCACGGCTCGCGGGCTTGCGCACGCGCTTCGAGAGCGGTGCGCGCGACCTGATGTACCAGGCGCACACGCTGTCGGCCGACCAGCCCGACGTGCAGCGCGACGCACTGCGCTGGATGTTCGCGGTGCTCGAAACCGGCAACGCGACGATCGACCTGCGTCACGAGCTCGCGACGCTGCCGTCCGAGCCGCGCTATGCGCCCGCGATGCCGTGGCGGCGCGCGATCGAGACGATGCGCACCGCGCTGTCGGCGCTGTTCTCGAAGCCGAGCGCCGCGCGTTTCGATGCGACGCTCGCCGCGACCAACGCGGCGATCGACGCGACCCGGCAAACGCTCGATGCGTTCGAGCCGTCGCGTGAAGAGCGCCACCGGCTGCAGCGCATCCTGAGCCATCTGCATTTCGTGCGGACCGCGCTGCTCGACCCGGAATCGCCGCTCGAGCCGCTCAACCGCAACCGCCCCGTGCGTCCTCAACCCGGAGCCTCGTCATGATGCCGCGTGAAATCGCCATTCTCGATGCCTACATGCCCACGGTGGTGCTGATGTTCGCGCTCGGCGCGATCGCGACCTGGGCCGTCGATCGCCTGCTCGCCTATACGGGCCTCTACCGTCTCGTCTGGCACCCGTCGCTGTTCCGGGCCTGCCTTCTCGTCTGCATTTGCGGCGGACTGAGTCTTGCCGTTTACCGTTGATTCCGAACCATCATGATTCTCAGAAAACTCTTCGGCTTCGTCGCGACCGCCGTCATCCTTCTCGTCGCGATCCTGATCGGGCGCTCGCTGTGGGTGCACTACATGGACGATCCGTGGACGCGCGACGGGCGCGTGCGCGCCGAGATCGTCAACGTCGCGCCGGACGTGTCGGGCGCGATCGTCGAACTGCCGGTGCATGACAACCAGCTCGTGAAGAAAGGCGACCTGATCATGCAGATCGACCCGTCGCACTACCGGATCGCGGTCGAGCAGGCGCAGGCGGCGGTGGCCGCCCGTCGCGCGGAACTGCAGATGCGCCGCGACGACGCGGCACGCCGCGCGGATCTCGATGCGCTCGTCGTGTCGAAGGAAAACCGCGAGAACGCGGCACACAGCGCGTCGAGCGCCGAGGCGCAGTACCAGCAGGCCGTCGCCGCGCTCGACGCCGCGAAGCTCAATCTCGAACGCACGCGCGTCGTCGCGCCGGTCGACGGCTACATCACGAACCTGCAGACGTTCAAGGGCAACTATGCGGTGGCCGGCCAGGCGAAGCTCGCGATCGTCGACAGCCACTCGTTCTGGGTCTACGGCTACTTCGAGGAAACCAAGCTGCCGCGCGTGAAGATCGGCGCGCCGGCCGAGATGCGGCTGATGAGCGGCGGCGTGATGAAGGGCCACGTCGAGAGCATCTCGCGCGGCATCTACGACCGCGACAACCCGCAAAGCCGCGACCTCGTCGCGGACGTGAACCCGACCTTCAACTGGGTGCGCCTCGCGCAGCGCGTGCCGGTGCGCATCAGGATCGACGAAGTGCCGGCCGACGTGGTGCTGTCGGCGGGCACGACCTGCACGGTCATCATCGATCCGGACAAGCGGAAGAAGTCGTAATCGCCCCGGCGGGCCGCGCGCTCACACCGCGATACGGAAACGCCCGACCAGCGCCTTCAATGCCTGCGCCTGCTCGTCGAGCGCGTTCGCGGCAGCGGCCGCCTGTTCGACGAGCGCCGCGTTCTGCTGCGTACCGGCGTCCATCTGCGTGACCGCGCGGCCGATCTCTTCGATCCCCGCGCTCTGCTCGTCCGACGCCGCAGAGATCTCGCCGATGATGTCGGTCACGCGCTTGACCGCGCGTACCACGTCGCCCATCGTGCGGCCCGCGTCGTGCGCGAGCGCCGCGCCGTTCGCCACGCGCTCGACCGACGCGCCGATCAGTTCCCGAATCTCCTTGGCCGCCGTCGCCGAGCGCTGCGCGAGCAGCCGCACCTCGCCCGCGACCACCGAGAAGCCGCGCCCCTGCTCGCCGGCACGCGCGGCTTCGACCGCCGCGTTCAACGCCAGAATATTGGTCTGGAATGCGATCCCCTCGATCGTACCGATGATGTCGCGAATGTTCTTCGCGCTGTCGTCGATCTCGCTCATCGTCGCGACCACGCGCCCGACGACCTCGCCGCCCGTCTCCGCGACCGCCGACGCATTGGCCGCGAGCGTGCTCGCCTGCCGCGCGTTCTCGGCGTTCTGCCGCACGGTCGACGTGAGCTGCTCCATGCTGGCCGCGGTGCGCTCGAGCGCGACGGCCTGCTGTTCGGTGCGCCGCGACAGGTCGAGGTTGCCGGTCGAGATTTCGCCGGACGCGGCCGCGATCGCCTCGGCGCTCACCGCGATCTCGCCCACGGTGGCCGCGAGCCCCGTCTGCATCTCGGCCAGCGCGCGCACCATGCTGTCGCGGTCGTGGCGGCCGAGCGTGATCGGCCGCGTCAGATCGCCGCGCGCGATGTCCGCGGCAATCTCCTTCGCGTATGCGGGCTCGCCGCCGAGCTGCGACGCAAGGCGCCGCACGACGCGCTCGGCGATCGCGACGGCCAGCACGATCAGCGCAGCCGTCATCGCCGCGATCATCGCGAACGACGACGAAAAAATGGTGGCGGACGCATCGAGCGTCGCCTTCGACTTTTCGCCGCGCGTCTTCACGAGTTCGGCGACGAGTTTTTCGAGCTTGCCGGTTTCGACCAGCAGCGACACGTCCTGCGTGCCGACCTGCCAGTTCATCTGCGACAGGTCGAGCGGCTGCGCACGCACGAGCGTGACGAAATCGCGCAGATGCGCGCTCCACGTGCCGACCGCCGTCGAGAATGCGTGCAGCCGCGCCGAATCGCCGGCATCGGCCGGATCCGCATAGCGCTGCAGCGTGCCGAGCGCCTGGCCGATCGACGCGAGCCCCGCGCTCACCTCGGCGCCGAGTTCGTCGCGCTCCTTCGCGGTGGTCGCGGTCAGCAGCATCTTCTGCGCGCGGCTCGCCCGCAGCACTTCGGCGCGGACTTCCTCGGCCGCACGGCTCGCGACGTGCCCCTGCGCGTAGACCGACGCGATCGACGCGTTCAGGCGGCTGATCTGCCACAGCGAAAACATGCCGATCGCGAGCGTGCCGGCCAGCAGGACCGCGAATGCGGCGCGCAACGTCGCCTTGACGGTCCACGGCCGGCGCGCGCGACGCGCCGCCTGCGCGCGCCGAGCGGCGCGACCGGCGGCAACGTCGGGTGCGGCGGCGGCTGCACCGGGCTGTGGATGCAAAGATGCTGCTTTCATCGATCTACCCCGTATTGATCACGCTGCCGGAAAGGTCGGTCCCGGCGTTCCCGCGACGGCTGGCCATGCCGCGCGTCCTGCCCCTGCCCGGCGGGTAGCCGGCGCCGGGCGGCGCACCTGTTGTCATTGGGTCGTTCTACGGCCGCAGCCGCCGTTTCTTGAGTCCGGTAAAACACCACCCGGCCCCGGGCGCGCTGCCGCTGACGGGCCGACACGCCGCCAGCGTTATACCCGTTCAAAAAAGTACGCACCGGCCGATCCGTCACATGAATGTCCGATTCACGACAAAACTTGTCCTGACATTCTCGATACGCCACATTACACTTCTTTGACGCAGCAACGATCCAGAACGCGCCGATCCCCAACAGAGCGCGCCAGCCACCTCAACTCGTTCAGCTCTCATGGAAACCAGCCTCGACTCCGGCTCCGCCGGCGCAGCCGCCGCCCAGCCGTCCGCACCGCCCGTCGCCCGCACCGTCTATCCGGTGCTCGGCGCAATCAGCTTCTCGCACATGCTCAACGACATGATCCAGTCGTTGATCCTCGCGATCTATCCGATGCTCAAGAGCCAGTTCGCGCTGTCGTTCGCGCAGATCGGCCTGATCACGCTCACCTACCAGATCACCGCGTCGCTGCTGCAACCGCTCGTCGGCCTCTATACCGACAAGCGTCCGAAGCCGTATTCGCTGCCGGTCGGCATGGGCTTCACGCTCGCAGGCTTGCTGCTGATGTCGGCGGCGTCGAATTTCCCGATGCTGCTGGTGGCCGCCGCGCTCGTCGGCTGCGGCTCGTCGGTGTTCCACCCCGAATCGTCGCGGGTCGCGCGGATGGCATCGGGCGGCCAGCACGGGCTCGCTCAGTCGGTGTTCCAAGTGGGCGGCAATGCAGGCTCGGCGCTCGGGCCGCTGCTCGCCGCGCTCGTGATCATTCCGCACGGCCAGCACAGCATCGCGTGGTTCTCGGCGGCCGCGCTCGTCGCGATGATCGTGCTCACGCAGATCGGCCACTGGTACAAGAAGCATCCGTCGATGAAGAAGAAGGCCGCCTCGGCCGGCCACCCGACGCTGTCGCGCGGCCGCGTGATGGGCGCGATCGGCGTGCTGGTACTGCTGGTGTTCTCGAAGTACTTCTACCTCGCCAGCATCAACAGCTATTTCACGTTCTACCTGATCGACAAGTTCCACCTGTCGGTGCAGGCCGCGCAGATCCACCTGTTCGTGTTCCTCGCGGCGGTGGCGGCCGGCACGCTGATCGGCGGGCCCATCGGCGACCGGATCGGCCGCAAGTACGTGATCTGGGTGTCGATCCTCGGCGTCGCGCCGTTCACGATGCTGCTGCCGTACGCGAACCTGTTCTGGACGAGCGTGCTGACCGTGATCATCGGCGTCGTGCTGGCGTCGGCGTTCGCCGCGATCCTCGTCTATGCGACGGAGCTGATGCCCGGCAAGGTCGGGATGGTCGCGGGCCTGTTCTTCGGCTTCGCATTCGGCCTGGGCGGCGTCGGCGCGGCCGTGCTCGGCCAGCTCGCGGACGCGACGAGCATCCCGTTCGTCTACAAGGTGTGCTCGTTCCTGCCGCTGATCGGCGTGCTGACGGTGTTCCTGCCGAACCTCGAAAGCGGCCGGCGCAAGAAGGCGTGACGAACGACCGGCCGCGGCGTGCGCGCCGCGGCCGGTCGAATGGTACTAACGGGGGATTCGACGGCGGCTTCAGGCCGCCGTCGTCGCATGGAGCGTCAGGAAACGCTCGAGGATGCCGGACGAATAGCTGCTCGCGATCGCCGACAGGAAGTGCGAGAACGACTGCGTCGCGTGATCGTCGGCCGTGTCGGAGATCGTGCGCACGAGCGCGAACGGCACGTCGTGTTCCGCGCATACCTGCGCGATCGCCGCGCCTTCCATTTCGACCGCGAGCGCGTCCGGCAGCGCGTCGCGCAGCGCGACGACCTCGCGCTCGCTCGACACGAAGCGGTCGCCGCTGATGATCAACCCGCCGTGTAGCGTCGCGCCGGCCAGCCCGAAGCGCTCGGCGAACTGCGCGCCCTCTTCTTCGACGAACAGCGCGCACGCAGCCCGCAAGCGGGCCGTCAGCGCCGGGTCGGTCGCGAAGCGCGTGATGCCGAGCAGCGGCACCTCGTAGCGCGGAAACAGCGGCGACGCATCGAGATCGTGCTGCAGCAGCGCATCGGCCACGACGACGTCGCCGACCCGCACCGTGCGCGACACCCCGCCCGCGACGCCGGTGAACACGACGCCCGACACGCCGAACACGTGGATCAGCGCGCTGACCGTCGCGGCGGCCGCGACCTTGCCGACCCGCGCGAGCGTGACGACGCAGGCCGCACCGTGCACGGTGCCGACGTGATAATCGCGGCGGCCGAGCGTGACCGTCTTCATCGCGCCGTCGGCGCGCATCGCGGCGATCAGGTCGCCGAGTTCCTCGGGCAGCGCGGCCAGAATGCCGAGCGGCCGGGCGGCAGGCGTAACGGCCATGTCGACGTCCATCATTCCACCGCCTGCAGTTTCGCGACCGCGAGCGCGAGCCATTTCTCGCCGTGGCGCTTGAACTTCACCTGCGCCTTCGCATCGGTGCCGTTGCCTTCGAGCGCGGTCACCGTGCCTTCGCCGAATTTCGTATGGAACACCTGCTGGCCGACCCGGAAGCCGGTGTCGGCCGCGCGCTGCTTGTCCGCGAACGCCGGCAGCGGCGCGGACACGGCCGCATCGACGAACTGCTCGCGGCTGCCGCCGCCCGGCCGCGCGAACCAGTCGCGCCCGTAACCGGCATTGTCCGAACGGCCGCCCCAACGCGACCCGGCCTCGACCTTCGGCGTCAACCACTTCAGCACGTGCTCCGGCAGTTCGTCGAAGAAGCGCGAGCGCACGTTGTAGCGGGTCTGGCCGTGCAGCATCCGGCTTTGTGCGAACGACAGGTAGAGCCGCTCCTTCGCGCGCGTGATCGCGACGTACATCAGCCGGCGCTCTTCCTCGAGGCCGTCCGATTCGAGCACGCTGTTCTCGTGCGGGAACAGCCCCTCCTCGAGCCCCGTGATGAACACGGCCGAGAACTCGAGCCCCTTCGCCGCGTGCACCGTCATCAGCTGCACGGCGTCCTGGCCGGCCTGCGCCTGGTTGTCGCCGGCCTCCAGCGACGCGTGCGACAGGAAGCCCGCGAGCGGCGTCATCGTGTCGGGGTTCTGCGCGGGGTCGGCGGGCGAAGTCGGATCGAGCACGTCGAGCGCCGGATCGTCCGTCGCGGCGCTCAGCTCGGGCGCCGCGATCGCGCCCGCGCGCAGCGGAATCGAGCGGGCCGGCGTGTCGAGTCCGTAACCTTCCTCGGCGATGAACGCGGTGGCCGCGTTCACGAGTTCCTGCAGGTTTTCGAGGCGATCCTGGCCTTCGCGCTCGCCCTGGTAGAAATCGGCGAGGCCGCTCGCGCGCACGATGTGCTCGACGGTGTCGGGCAGGTTCATGTGCTGCGTGTCGGCGCGCATCTTCGCGATCAGGTTCGCGAACCCGCCGAGGCTCGTGCCGGCCTTGCCGGTCACGTACGGAATCGCGGCGGCCATCGAGCAGCCGTACAGGCGCGCGGCGTCGGCCAGTTGCTCGACCGAGCGCGCGCCGATCCCGCGGGTCGGAAAATTGACGACGCGCGCGAATGCCGTGTCGTCGTTCGGGTTGTCGATCAGGCGCAGGTAGGCGAGCGCGTGCTTCACTTCCTGCCGCTCGAAAAAGCGCAGGCCACCGTACACGCGATACGGAATGCCCGACGACATCAACGTGTGCTCGATCGAGCGCGACTGCGCGTTGCTGCGGTACAGGACGGCCACTTCGCTGCGCGCCATCCCGGTGTTGATCAGCGAACGGATCTCCTCGACGATCCAGCCGGCCTCCTGCGAATCGGTGCTGGCTTCGTACACGCGCACGGGCTCGCCGTGGCCCGCATCGGTGCGCAGGTTCTTGCCGAGGCGGTGCGCGTTGTTCGAGATCAGCTGGTTCGCCGCGTCGAGGATGTTGCCGTGCGACCGGTAGTTCTGCTCGAGCTTGATCAGGTTGCGCACGCGGAATTCATCTTCGAAGTCGCGCATGTTGCCGACGTTCGCGCCGCGGAATGCGTAGATCGATTGATCGTCGTCGCCGACCGCGAAGATCGCGTTCTCGCCGCCGGCGAGCATCTTGAGCCACGCGTACTGCAGCTTGTTGGTGTCCTGGAACTCGTCGACGAGAATGTGCCGGAAGCGCGCCTGATAGTGCGCGCGCAACGGCGCGTTGTACGCAAGCAGCTCGTAGCAACGCAGCAGCAGCTCGGGGAAATCGACGACGCCTTCGCGCTGGCACTGCTGGTCGTACGCCTGGTACAGCTCGACGAACTTGCGGTTGAAGTTGTCGGTCGCGTCGACCTTGTCCGGGCGCAGCCCCTGCTCCTTCGCGTTGTTGATGAAGTACTGGACGTTTTTCGGCGGGTACTTTTCGTCGTCGACGTTCGCCGCCTTCATCAGCCGCTTGATCGCGGACAGCTGGTCGGCCGTGTCGAGGATCTGGAAGGTCTGCGGCAGGCCGGCATCGCGCCAGTGCGTGCGCAGCATCCGGTTGCACAGGCCGTGGAACGTGCCGATCCACATCCCGCGCGTGTCGATCGGCATCATCGCCGACAGGCGCGCCATCATCTCGCGCGCGGCCTTGTTCGTGAAGGTGACGGCGAGCACGGTGGGCGGCGACGCATAGCCCTGCTGGATCAGCCATGCGATGCGCGTGATCAGCACGCGGGTCTTGCCGCTGCCCGCCCCTGCGAGGATCAGCGCCGGTTCGTTCGGCAACGTGACGGCGGCGAGTTGTTCGGGGTTCAGATTGGCGAGCAGATCGGGCATGGAGCGGCAGCTGACGGGCGAGAAAAATGCGGACCCGCCATTATAAGTCGGCCGCGCGATACCGTTTCCGATCCGTTCGGCCGCACGTCGCACGCGCATCGCAGGCCCGTTGCGGCCGCGCCCCGACGGGCCTGCACCGGCTGCGCGATGGCTGGCCGATGGGCATCCATTTATAATTGTCAGATTCGGCATCCAATTCACGCATTTTTCGGCAGATTTCCAACATGAGCGACAACACGCTTGCGAAGAGCTTCGAGCCCCATACCATCGAGTCCCAATGGGGGCCGGAGTGGGAAAAACGCGGCTATGCCGCCCCGGCATTCGATCCGTCCCGCCCCGATTTCGCGATCCAGTTGCCGCCGCCGAACGTGACGGGCACGCTGCACATGGGCCACGCGTTCAACCAGACGATCATGGATGGCCTCGCGCGCTATCACCGGATGCTCGGCGAGAACACGCTGTGGGTGCCCGGCACCGACCACGCGGGCATCGCCACCCAGATCGTCGTCGAACGCCAGCTCGACGCGCAGGGCGTGTCGCGCCACGACCTCGGCCGCGAGAAATTCGTCGAGCGCGTGTGGGAATGGAAGCAGAAATCCGGTTCGACGATCACCGGCCAGGTCCGCCGCCTCGGCGCGTCGACCGACTGGTCGCGCGAATATTTCACGATGGACGACAAGATGTCGGCCGCCGTGCGCGACGTGTTCGTCACGCTCTACGAACAGGGCCTGATCTACCGCGGCAAGCGCCTCGTCAACTGGGATCCGGTGCTGCTCACCGCGGTGTCGGATCTCGAAGTCGCGAGCGAAGAGGAAAACGGCCACCTGTGGCACATCCGCTACCCGCTCGTCGACGGGTCGGGCTCGCTCACGGTCGCCACCACGCGCCCCGAGACGATGCTCGGCGACGTCGCCGTGATGGTGCACCCGGAAGACGAGCGCTACGCGCACCTGATCGGCAAGCTCGTCACGCTGCCGCTGACGGGCCGCGAGATCCCGGTGATCGCCGACGACTACGTCGATCGCGAGTTCGGCACCGGCGTCGTGAAGGTCACGCCCGCGCACGATTTCAACGACTACCAGGTCGGCCTGCGCCACCAGCTCGCGCCGATCGAGATCCTGACGCTCGACGCGAAGATCAACGACAACGGCCCCGAGCAGTATCGCGGCCTCGACCGCTTCGACGCGCGCAAGGCAATCGTCGCCGACCTCGACGCGCAGGGCTTCCTCGACTCGGTGAAGCCGCACAAGCTGATGGTGCCGCGCGGCGACCGCACGGGCGTCGTGATCGAGCCGATGCTGACCGACCAGTGGTTCGTCGCGATGACGAAGCCGGCGCCGGAAGGCACGTTCAATCCGGGCAAGTCGATCACCGAGACGTCGCTCGACGTGGTGCGCGACGGCCGGATCAAGTTCGTGCCGGAGAACTGGACGACCACCTACTACCAGTGGCTCGAGAACATCCAGGACTGGTGCATCTCGCGCCAGCTGTGGTGGGGCCACCAGATTCCGGCGTGGTACGGCGAAAACGGCGAGGTGTTCGTCGCGCGCAACGAGGAAGACGCACGCGCGCAGGCTGCCGCGAAGGGTTACACGGGCGCGCTGAAGCGCGACGAAGACGTGCTCGACACGTGGTTCTCGTCGGCGCTCGTGCCGTTCTCGTCGCTCGGCTGGCCGAACGAAACGCCCGAACTGCAGCACTTCCTGCCGTCGTCGGTGCTCGTCACCGGCTTCGACATCATCTTCTTCTGGGTCGCCCGGATGGTGATGATGACCACGCACTTCACGGGCAAGGTGCCGTTCCATACCGTCTACGTGCACGGCCTCGTGCGCGACGCGGAAGGCCAGAAGATGTCGAAGAGCAAGGGCAACACGCTCGACCCGATCGACATCGTCGACGGCATCGACCTCGAAGCGCTGGTCGCGAAGCGCACGACGGGCCTGATGAACCCGAAGCAGGCCGCGACCATCGAGAAGAAGACGCGCAAGGAATTCCCGGACGGCATCCCCGCGTTCGGCACCGACGCACTGCGCTTCACGATGGCGTCGATGGCGACGCTCGGCCGCAACGTGAACTTCGACCTCGCGCGCTGCGAAGGCTATCGCAACTTCTGCAACAAGCTGTGGAACGCGACGCGCTTCGTGCTGATGAACTGCGAAGGCCACGACTGCGGCAACGACAAGCCGGACGTGTGCGGCGCGGGCGACTGCGGCCCCGGCGGCTATCTCGACTTCTCGGCGGCCGACCGCTGGATCGTGTCGCTGCTGCAGCGCACCGAGGCCGACATCGCGAAGGGCTTCGCCGATTACCGCTTCGACAACATCGCGACGAGCATCTACAAATTCGTGTGGGACGAGTACTGCGACTGGTATCTCGAACTCGCGAAGGTCCAGATCCAGAACGGCACGCCGGAACAGCAGCGCGCGACGCGCCGCACGCTGCTGCGCGTGCTCGAAACGGTGCTGCGCCTCGCGCACCCGGTCATCCCGTTCATCACCGAAGCGCTCTGGCAGAAGGTCGCGCCGCTCGCCGGCCGCTATCCGCAAGGCAAGGCCGACGGCGAGGCGTCGCTGATGACGCAGGCGTATCCGGTCGCGAACCTGCAGAAGATCGACGAGGCGTCCGAGCAGTGGGCGGCCGACCTGAAGGCGATCGTCGACGCATGCCGCAACCTGCGCGGCGAGATGAACCTGTCGCCGGCCACCAAGGTGCCGCTGCTGGCCGCCGGCGACGCCGAGCGCCTGCGCTCGTTCGCGCCGTACGTGCAGGCGCTCGCGCGCCTGTCGGAAGTACAGATCCTCGCCGACGAAGCGGCGCTCGACCAGCAAGCGCACGGCGCGCCGATCGCGATCGTCGGCCCGAACAAGCTGGTGCTGAAGGTGGAAATCGACGTCGCGGCCGAACGCGAGCGCCTGTCGAAGGAAATCGCGCGCCTGACGGGCGAGATCGCGAAATGCAACGCGAAGCTCGGCAACGAGGCTTTCGTCGCGAAAGCGCCGCCGGCCGTGGTCGAACAGGAGCAGAAACGCGTCGCGGAATTCCAGAGCACGCTCGAAAAACTGCGCGCGCAGCTCGATCGGTTGCCTGCGTAACAAACGGTAAGGTCGTTTGCGTTCACTATAATGCGAACGTGAACATAGACCGTCTGACAAGTCGATTACAGGAATAAAGGTTCGATCATGTTGAAAGTCACCAAGGCGGTATTCCCCGTTGCCGGCCTCGGCACGCGGTTCCTGCCGGCAACGAAGGCGAGCCCGAAGGAAATGCTGCCGGTCGTCGACAAGCCGCTGATCCAGTACGCGGTCGAGGAAGCGATCGCCGCGGGCATCACCGAGATGATCTTCGTGACCGGGCGCAGCAAGCGCGCGATCGAGGATCACTTCGACAAGTCGTACGAAGTCGAGGCCGAACTCGAGGCACGCGGCAAGGAAAAGCTGCTCGAACTCGTGCGCAGCATCAAGCCGAGCCATGTCGACTGCTTCTACGTGCGCCAGCCGGAAGCGCTCGGCCTCGGCCACGCGGTGTTGTGCGCGGAAAAGCTGGTCGCCGACAATCCGTTCGCGGTGATCCTCGCCGACGACCTGCTCGACGGCAATCCGCCGGTGATGAAGCAGATGGTCGACGTGTTCGACCACTATCACAGCTCGGTGATCGGCGTCGAAGAGATCCCGCCGTCGGAGACGAAGTCGTACGGGATCGTCGACGGCAAGGAATGGGAGGAATCGATCGTCAAGATGTCGGCGATCGTCGAGAAGCCGGCGCCGGAAGTCGCGCCGTCGAACCTCGGCGTGGTCGGCCGCTACATCCTGAAGCCGCGGATCTTCGAGCACCTGCGCGCGCTGAAGCCCGGCGCGGGCGGCGAACTGCAGCTCACCGACGCGATCCAGGCACTGCTCGCCGACGAACAGGTGCTGGCCTACAAGTACCAGGGCACGCGCTACGACTGCGGCAGCAAGCTCGGCTACCTGAAGGCGACGGTCGAATTCGCGCTGCGCCACCCGGAAGTCGGTGCGGAATTCGATGCGTACCTGCGCACGCGCAACGGCGCCCAACCCGCCGTCTGAATGCGGCAAGGGCGTGCCCCGGCGGGCTCGCCCTCACCTTCCGGCCACCGCTCAGCGCGCGTCGGCCGGCTTCACCGAGACGACGCCCGGCATCCCGCCCGCGTCGTCTTTTTTCGTCTTGACGAGCCAGCCGCCGCCGTCGCCGAACGGCAGCTTCGCCAGCGCGCTCTTGACGAGCGCCGGTGCGGCCTGCTGCGTGCCCGGATCGCGATCGCGCAGCGACGCCGACACGCGATAGACGTCGGCGCCCGATTGCGCATCGACGAAACGCAGCGTCAGCACGTGGCGGTATACCTTGCCGGCGAACGGCAGCGCGAACGGCGCCGGCCCGTCGACCGTCACGCATGCGCTGCTGGCCGCGCCGCACCGGTCGGCGCTCGTCGCGACCGCCGCCGGCTGCGTCGCATACGCGATCGACAGCCGGTAACGCGCGTCCTTGAGCGGCTGCGCATCGAAGCCGCGGCGCGCGAGTTCGTCGCGTACGAGCGACTCGATCTGCCGGTACTCGGCGTCGTCCCGCTGCGCGGCCGTCCGTACGAAATCGTAGCCGTGCGCGCCGGATGCAAATGCATTCGGCTGCCCGACCGCACTCACGCCGCTCGTCACGCCGGCGCAACCCGTCAACAGCGACGCCGCCAGCGCGATCGCCGCCCATTGCTTTCTCATGACTTTCCCCAAATGCCTGCCGCCGCGCCCGGCCCTGTCAGGCGGACGGCTCGTCGATCGCAGGCAGCGACACCGTCACCGCGGTGCCGACACCCACTTCGCTGTCGACCGACACGCTGCCCCCATGGCGCGTGACGACCGTCTTCACGAAAGCCATGCCGAGCCCGGAACCCGGGATGTCGGGCCGCTCGCCGGCATGGAATCGCTTGAAACGCTCGAACAGATGCCGCTGATCTTCCGGCGCAATGCCGTACCCCTGATCGCGAATCGTACAGAACATCCGCTTCGATGCGTGCTCGACCGTCAGCGTACACGTGATCACCGTGTCGGACGGACTGTATTTGACCGCATTGTTCAACAGGTTCACGAATGCGCGCGTAATCAGCGAGCGATCCGCGCGCACCCAGCACATGTCGGCGCCCACGTCGGACTCGATGCGAATGTGCTTCGCCTGCGCCTGCGGCCACACCTCGTCGCTCGCATCGATCAGCACGTCGACGAGGCTCGTCACCTCGAGCTGGTACGCCTGCGACTCGGCGCGCGCCAGTTGCACGAACTCGTCGGCAAGTGACAGCGCGCGGTGCGCATAGCGCTCGATCCGCGCGAGCAGGCTGCGCATCGCGTCGCTCTCGACGCGATCGCGCTCGATCTCGACGAGCGCAAGGATCGACGACTGCGGCGAACGCATGTCGTGCGACAGGAGGTGCAGCGCCTCCTCGCGATGCCGTTCGGCCGCATGCAGGTCGGTCACGTCGACGAGGCCGGCGATCCAGCCCGTCACGCGCCCTTGCGCGTTCGTACATGCCGCGTAGCGTAGCAGATGGTCGAGCCCGTCGCGATCGCGCACTTCGATGCCGCGCGCCATCGCGTCGTGCTCGGCCTCGAGCGTCGGGTCGAGCGCGGCCGGCCAGCGCTCGCGGATCGCCGCGTCGTGCTCGGCGTTGCCGTCGACGGTCTTCATGAACGTCAGCTCGCCGAGCGCGGTGCGCAGCGGCCGCCCTTCTGGCAACGGCAGCGCGAGCCGCGACCCGTAGCGTTTTGCCGCGTGGTTCGCGATCAGCACGGTGCCGGCGAGGTCGGTCACGAAGATCGGCTCGGGCATGCTGTCGAGGCTGTCCCACACGAAGCGCTTCATGTCCTGCACGCGCTGCGCGGCCTGCGCCATCAGCGCCATCTGCCGCTCCAGCACGTCGCCGCCGACGCTGCGCGTGCGCGGCGCCTCGGGCAACAGGTGCGGCTCGTCGGCGAGCCGCTGCAGCTCGCGGCGCAGATACGACATCGTCATTTCCAGCCGCCGCCAGTTCCAGATCGGGTAGACGGCGATCAGCCCGAAGATCGCGGGCGCCGGCGTCAGCCAGATGCGCGCCTCGAACAGCAGCGCCATGCTCGCGACCACGGCGAGCGCGGCAAGGCTCAGCGTCAGCAGCAGCGCGCGCCACGGCGACAGCATCAGGAAGCCGCCCAGCAACACGGCGAGCGGCAGCAGCGACGCGACGAACAATCCCGCGCGCGACGCGGGCGAGATCGCGCTGCCGGTCGCCAGCATGTCGAGCACGTTCGCATGGATATACACGCCGGCCAGCGGGCCGAACTCGCCGGACACCGGCGTCGCGAAGCGATCGTACAGCCCCGATGCCGTCACGCCGACGACGACGATCTTGCCGCGCAGCGCGTCGGGCTTCACGCGCCCTTCGAGCACGTCGTCGAATGACAGCGTCGGATACGCGGGCGTGTTGCGGCTGAACGGAATCAGGTAGCGGCCGTCGCCCGCCGCATCGCGCGACAGGTCGTGCGCGTTCGCACCGGGCACGCCGCCGACCGGGTGCAGCCGGCCGGCCTGGATCGCGCGGTACACGGGCACCATCAGTTGCGGCCAGCGCACGCGGCCGTCGCTTTCGAACAGCGCGACGCTGCGCACGATGCCGTCGCGATCGACCTCGAGATTGATATGGCCGAGCCCCGTCGCGCGCGCGGCGAGCGCGGCGACCGGCGGATCGACCGACCGCGTGCCGTCCGCCTGCTCGGGGCTCAGCAGCACCGGCAGGAAAGTCGGCACGCGGCTCATCGCGTTCGCGAACGTGCGATCCTCGGGCGACGGTTCGGTAAACAGCACGTCGTAGACGACGGCGGCCGGCTGCGCGCGCGCGAGCGTGTCGAGCAGCCGCGCATGCACGTCGCGCGGCCACGGCCAGCGGCCGAGCGCGGACACGCTCTGGTTGTCGATGTCGACCACCACCACGTCGGGCGACAGCGGCAGGCTGCGCAGCATCAGCAGCCGGTCGTAGATCAACCCGTCGACGCTCGACGACAGGCGGCCGAGCGCGCACGCAAGGATCACCGCGATCCCGAGGCAGCCGATCGCGATCCATTCGATCAGGAAGCGGCGGCCGAGGCGCCGCCGCGGGGAAACGGAGTCGAGTTTCATGCGCCGCGGGTCAGCGCGACAACGTGAACGCGCTGACCGGACTGGTCTTCTCGTAGAACTTGCCGCCTTCGAATTCCTCGACGGTCACGGCCCAGAAATACTCGCCCGCCGGCAGGTGCGCGACGGTGATCTGGCGCGCGTGCAGGCCGACCTGGTCGACGACCGGCGCGCTCAGGTCCTTCGAACGCGACAGCACGAACCGGTAACGGGCATTCTTGCCCGACCCGTTCGGCGACCAGCGGAACTCGTAACCGCCCGCGCCCTGCGACGCGCTCGCGTCGAGCCCCATCACGCGGCGTTCGAACGCATAGGTGCGCGGCTGCCCCTCGAGGCCGTTCGCATCGATCGCGGCGATCCGCACGAAGTAATTCCCGTTCGGCACGTCGCGGAATACCGCGCGCGGCGAATCGGTGCGCGTTTCGCGGAACAGGTCGAGCAGCCCCGCGTCGTGCGCGAGCTGCACGCGATACGCATGCGCCTGCGCGAGCGGCGTGACGTCGAATGCGACGTCGGGCTCGTCCTGCACCTTGTCGGGATGCGCGAGCGTGGGCGCGCCCAGCAGTTCGACCGGTGCGCCGACCGCGCCGGACGATGTCGCGACACTGCCGAAGTTCGCATGCACGAGCGTCGCGCCGGCCGGCTGCCGGGCGCCCGCGACGCCGACGGTGCCGTCGAGCACTTCGACGCGCGTCGACGCGGTGCCGGCCGCGTCGTAGTTCACGCGAAAGCGTGTGCCGCGCACGCCGGCGACGACCGACGGCGAGCGGATCTGGAAGCGATCGTCGCGTTTCTTCAGGTGGGTGACTTCGCTGTCGACCGAGCCGCGCGTGAGTTCGAACTCGCGATCGAGCGTGCCGGTCAGCACCGTGCGACGCAGCGACTTCAGGTCGAGCTGGCTGTCGGGCGGCAGGCTCATGTGCGTGCCGTCGGCCAGCTCGATCGTCACGAAGCCGTTCGGGCCGGTGCGCACGCGGTCGCCCTCGGCGAGCGTCGCATCGTTCGCGAGCGGCGCGAACGGGGTGCCGGACGTGGCGCCCGACGCGCGCTCGGCCGTGCCCTGCACCGCGATCACGCGTGCGGTGAGCTTTTCCTTGCGCAGCCGCGCGACCGGCAGCTTCAGCGCGACGCCGGGCTGCAGGCGCTTCGGCGCCGGCACGCCGTTGATCTGCTGGAGCAGTTGCCAGTCGTCCGCGCCTTGCAGGTAACGCGCGGCGACGTCGTACAGCGTGTCGCCCGCCTGCGTGCGATAGACGACCGTCTTGCCCGCGGCGGCGGGCGGCTGCGCCGTGGCCTGCTGCGCGGCGAACGCGAACGCGACCGCGCAGGCCGCGCGCAGTGCCGCCGTGCACAGGCTGGCCGTGCGCTGCGTGATTCGCGCGGTCACTCCGGTTCCCCCTGGCCGACCCGTTCGAGCCGGTAGCCGTACCCGTAGATCGGCGCGAGACGGTAGCCGTTTTCGGGCCGCAGGCCGAGCTTCGTGCGCAGCATCGAAATGTGCGTATCCATCGTGCGCGACGGAATGTCGGTCGCCTGCTTCCACACGAGGTCGAGAATGTGCGCGCGCGACAGCGGCCGGTCGAGATGCTGGAACAGCAGCAGCGCGAGCTCGAATTCCTTTTGCGTGAGGCTCACGGCCTTGTCGCCGACGTACGCCTGCTTCAGGTTCACGTCGAAACGGAACTGATCGAATTCGCGGACGGTCGCCTCGGCGTTGACCGGATACGCGCGGCGCAGCAGCGAGCCGATGCGCGCGCGCAGGATCGGGCCCGACACGGGCTTGACCACGTAATCGTCGGCGCCGGCGTTGAGGATCTGCGTGATCCCCGCCTCGTCGTCGCGGCTCGTCATGAAGATGATCGGCAGGCTGTGCTCGGTCTGGTTGGCGCGCACCCACTTGAGCACTTCCTCGCCGGACATGTCGGGCACGTTCCAGTCGAGCACCAGCAGGTCGAACGTCTCGCGCTGCAGGCGCTT
This sequence comes from Burkholderia sp. MSMB1459WGS, assembly GCF_001534535.1. Taxonomy (NCBI): domain Bacteria; kingdom Pseudomonadati; phylum Pseudomonadota; class Betaproteobacteria; order Burkholderiales; family Burkholderiaceae; genus Burkholderia; species Burkholderia sp. MSMB1459WGS. The sequence goes on along the minus strand of NZ_LPMU01000014.1, from coordinate 45,288 downwards.
CTTCAGGGCCTTGCCTTCCTTGAACGCATAGCACGTGTGGCCGACGGCCGTCAGCGTTTGACTGACGAAATCCGTCTGGGCCGGATCGTCATCCAGTACAGCAATTCTCATAGCACCCCGCAAATCGAAGTCGATCCGTCCATTCGGCTCCCGCACCTGCCCCGGCCGCGCAGCCTGCGCGCGGCGCCGGATACCGGCCGGCGAGCCGTCGTTCGCCGCTCGCGCCTCCTGCGCAAATTGGCGACCCCGGCCAAATATCTCAAAAACGGGGCACGGACGAACCGGCGATTTCATCATAGTAGTATGAAATTCGCCAAGAAATTGCGCGGACTATCGCCCTTTCTTCGAATAATCCTTTCTGCTGCGCAACCGGACGCCTATTTGGCGCCCGCGATGCCGGCCACCGGCTCGGCAAAATCGCCTGTCGGCACGCCCGGCGAGGGCCGCTCCGACAGCGGCCGTTGCGCAAGCATCCGCTGCAACTGGTCGCGCACGCGCTCCCATGCGCCGGCCGCATAGTCGGGCTGGCCTGCCGCCCATGCCTGCGCCAGATCGAACACGCGTTCGATCGTCGCACCGCAGTAGGTCGGGCCCGCGCCGTCGTCCCGCGCGGCATCGCGCAGCCGTTCGTCGAGCCACTCGGCCAGCCACGGCATCTCGGCCGCTGCCGAATCCGCATAGGCTTCCAGCGCGGCACGCGCGTGGCGGTCCTGTTGCGGATCGAGCTCGATCCGGTTCAATTCCGAGGTGCGCACGGGCGCAATGCTTTCCGCTCCGGACGGACTTCGAAGGGTCCCTGGTCTGAAGGACATGTCCTCTCCCCGTTGTACGACGGTAGCGTCAGGCATGGCCCCCGAGCCCGCCGTGCGACGTACCGTGGCCGGCGCCTCCGCTGGGAGCGGACGACCGGCCGCGTCAGTATACGCAGCCGGTCACGCAACGAGGTTTAAGAATTGTCAGACAGGCGCGGCAAGCGCTTTCCAATGGACCAGGAGCCTGAGCGAGGGCCTGCGCCGGCTCCGGTGTTGCGCTTTTGGCGCGTTTCCAATGCAAATGAGCCCGTTGTCGGCCCTGGCCGGCCAGACGCGGCCGGCCGGGAGCGTGGCGCGGCGGAACGTGCGATGCGCGCCTTCAGCGGCGGCGCATCAGGAACACGAAGATCTTGTCCTGGGTCGTCGACTCGACGATCTCGTTGCCCGTCTGCTTCGCGAACGCGGCGAAATCGCGCTGCGAGCCCGGATCGGTCGCGAGCACCTTGAGGATCTGCCCGCTTTCCATATCGGCAAGCGCTTTCTTGGCACGCAGGATCGGCAACGGGCAATTGAGCCCGCGCGCGTCCACTTCCTTGTGAATCTGCATCGGCTGTCGACCTTCGAATGACGCGCCGCACACGGCGCGGATGGAAGCCGCGATTTTACCGCAGCGCCGCCGCGCCTGCCCGGCCCGCCCGCCGCCCGGCTCACGCGCCGGAGAAACCGCCCGCGAGCCGCTCGCGCAGGTGCCGCACGAGCGCGCGCACCGCGCTCGGCACGACCGGGCTGTACGGGCGGATCGCGAAAATGTGGTCGCCGAACGCGCCCGACGGCCGCCAGCCGTCGAGCAGCGTGACGAGCCGGCCGGCGTCGAGGTCGCGCCGCGCGCTGAAATCGGGCAGCAGCGCGATGCCGAGCCCGCCGAGCGCGGCTTCGCGCATCGCCTCGCTGTTGTTCGCCGCGAAACTGCCGCGCACCGGCACGCTCACGCGCTGGCGCCGGCGGCCGTCCGGCTCGAAGCTCCACGCGGCCGGCTCGTGCTCGCGCAGGTAGCACAGGCAGCTGTGATCGACGAGTTCGCTCGGGTGGCGCGGCGCGCCCCGCGCGTCCAGATAGTCGCGGCTCGCGACCAGCAGCGAACGCGTGTCGCACAGCTTCCATGCGACATGGGTCTGCGGCGCGGTGGTCGTATGGCGGATCGCGAGATCGAAGCCCTCCTGCGTCAGCGAATGCAGGCGGTCGGACAGGTCGAGCTCGATCTGTACGCCCGGATGCTGGCGCAGAAAATCGGGCAGATGCGGCACGATCTGCTGGCGCCCGAGCGCGACCGGCACCGTCAGGCGGAGCAGCCCGCGCGGCTCGCCGGCGAGATCCTTCACCCGTGCGAAATGCTGACCGATCGACTCGAACGCGTCGCGCGTGCTGTCGACGAGCGTCTGGCCCGCATCGGTGAGCCGCACGCTGCGCGTGGTGCGCCGCACGAGCGGCACGCCGGCCGCCTTTTCGAGATCGGCGATGCGCTGGCTCATCGCGGCCTTGCTGATGCCGAGCCGCTGCGCGGCAGCCGTGAAACTGCCCGCCGCGGCCAGCACCGTCAGCGAATGGATGTGCGGCCAGAGCGCCTGGACATTTTGCTGATTCATTCATTGATTATTCAGAATTCTGAACAGTGAATCAAGTTTCGCGGCCTTCTCCGGCCCTGCCGGTTTCCCTAGACTAGGCGCTGTTCCCCCTCATCCTCAGGAGACACGATGAATCCGGTTCCCGCGTACACGTCCGACGCAGACGTCGGCCACTATGTCGACGGCGCGCCCGTCGCCGGCCGCAGCGGCCGTTTCCAGGACGTCCTCAATCCGGCGCTCGGTCGCGCGGTGCGCCGCGTGGCGCTGGCCGACGACGGCGAAGTGCGGCAGGCCGTCGCCTCCGCCCACGCCGCGTTCCCGGCCTGGGCCGCGACGCCGCCGATCCGCCGTGCGCGCGTGCTGCACCGCTTCCTGCAACTGATGAACGAGCACCGCGACACGCTGGCGGCGATCATCACGGCCGAACACGGCAAGGTGTTCTCGGACGCGCAGGGCGAAGTCGCGCGCGGCATCGACATCATCGAATTCGCGTGCGGCGTGCCGCAACTGCTGAAGGGCGACTTCACCGACCAGGTCAGCACCGGCATCGACAACTGGACGATGCGCCAGCCGCTCGGCGTCGTCGCGGGCATCACGCCGTTCAACTTCCCGTGCATGGTGCCGTGCTGGATGTTCCCGGTGGCGATCGCGACGGGCAACACGTTCGTGCTGAAGCCGAGCGAGCGCGACCCGTCGGCCGCGCTGTTCATCGCCGACCTGCTCACGCAGGCTGGCCTGCCCGCCGGCGTGTTCAACGTCGTCCAGGGCGACAAGGGCGCGGTCGATGCCCTCCTCGACCACCCGGACGTGCAGGCCGTCAGCTTCGTCGGCTCGACGCCGATCGCAGCCTACGTGCAGCAGCGCGCGGTGCAGTCGGGCAAGCGCGTACAGGCGCTCGGCGGCGCGAAGAACCACCTCGTCGTGATGCCCGATGCGGACATCGAGCAGGCCGTCGACGCGCTGATCGGCGCCGCATACGGTTCCGCCGGCGAGCGCTGCATGGCGATCAGCATCGCGGTGCTGGTCGGCGACGTGGCCGACAAGATCGTGCCGGCGCTCGCCGAGCGCGCGCGCAAGCTGGTGATCGGCGACGGGATGTCGCCGGAAGTCGAGATGGGGCCGATCGTCACCGGCGAAGCGCTCAAGCGCATCGAAGGCTATATCGAGCAAGGCGTAAACGAAGGCGCGCAACTGGTGGTCGACGGCCGCGGTCTGCGCGTGCCGGGCCGCGAAGCCGGCTTCTTCACCGGCGGCACGCTGTTCGATCACGTGCGCCCCGACATGCGGATCTACAAGGAAGAGATCTTCGGGCCGGTGCTCGGCTGCGTGCGCGTGAAGGATTTCGGCGAAGCGGTCGACCTGATCAACGCGCACGAGTTCGGCAACGGCGTGTCGTGCTTCACGAGCGACGGCGGCATCGCGCGCGAATTCGCGCGGCGCATCCAGGTCGGCATGGTCGGTATCAACGTGCCGATCCCGGTGCCGATGGCATGGCACGGCTTCGGCGGCTGGAAGAAGAGCCTGTTCGGCGACATGCACGCGTACGGCGAGGAAGGCGTGCGCTTCTACACGCGCCAGAAGTCGGTGATGCAGCGCTGGTCGTCGAGCATCGGCAAGGGCGCCGAATTCGCGATGCCGACCGCGAAGTAAGCCGGCCGGTGCGCCATCCGCCGATCCGTCCGGCGGGCGGCGCACCGGCAGTCGGCATCAACCGGCTTTCGTGCCGTGCGCGCCGTCGGCGGTCGGCATATAGGACAACTCGAGCCGGTACGCGAGCGCGACGAACAGGCTCTGCGCGAGGCCCATCGTGGCGGTCAGCGCACGAAAGCCGAACGTCGCGCTCTCCTGCACCATCAGCGTCACTTCCGCCTCCCGCGCGAGCGGGCTCATCCGGCTGTCGGTGATCGCGATCAGCCGCGCGCCGCGCTGCGCGGCCTGCTGCGCGACCTGCACGGTCTCGTCCGCATACGGCATGAACGAGATCGCGATCATCACGTCGCCCGCGCGCACCGACCGGATCTGGCCGAGATGCATGCTGCCGAGCGCGCTGAACAGGCCGATCCGCTTGTCGGTGTGCTGCAGCGCATAGTCGAGGTATGCGGCGATCGGAAACGCGCGCCGCGACCCTGCGATCCAGATCGCCTGCGTATCGGCGAGCAAATCCACGGCCTGCGCGAGCGCCTGCGAATCGAGCGTCTGCCGCAACTGCTGCATCCCGGCAATGCTGCCCTTGATGAATTCGTCGGCGATCTGCTCGGGCTGCAGGCTCGACGAGCCGGCTTCGATCACGTCGCGCAGCCGCAAGCTGTACGCGCGCCCCGGCGCGATCTGCTGCGCGAGCCCCTCGCGGAACAGCCGCTGCATCTCGGAGAACCCGGAGAAGCCGAAGTGCTTCGCGAAGCGCACGACGGCCGACGGCTGGACGCCGCAAGCCTCCGCGAGCGACTGGATGCCTTCCAGCCCAAGCTGGTCCCGATGCGTTTCCACGTGACGCGCAATCACCTTCAGGCGATTGCTGAGACCGTCGTACTCCTGCGTCAGATGCTGCAGGAACTGCTCGACGGTGGCGGGAGGTTTCTCGGATGAACTCATCGGATAGCGCGAAGTTGACGGCCCCGATGCGCGCGCGATGCTGGCGGACACGGCCCGGGGCTCGACTGGATACATGCATGAAGGGCGAATTTAATCACGTTTGCGGCGCGGCCCGCGCCGCCTGCTCGCTCCCACGCGCTCGATCATCGCTTGCATACGCTCCACGGCAAGACTGGGAGCGATTGTCCAACGCACTCGCGGCGTCGTAAAGATCAGGGTGTCTACCAAGCCGGCCGTCGCGACCGAGCGCGACGATCCGCGGCGCAGCCGGCCCGCCCCCTCGCTCAACGATAGTCGACCCACACGCCGCCCGCATCGGCGGACCGCACGCAGTTCTCGACCCACCGCACGCCTTCGACGCCCGCATGGACGTCCGGAAAGCGGATCTGCTTCAACGTCTGCACGTCGCCGCGATCGGCCGCATCCATCGCGAGCGCGAAGCGCGCGTACAGGTTCGACCACGCTTCGAACAGCCCTTCCGGATGCCCGGCGCCGATGCGGTCTTCGCGCGTCGCGTTCGGGTGCAGGTACGGCATCCCGCGATCGAGCACCTGCGCGGGCTGCCCCTGGATCTCGTAGCGCAACTGGTTCGGATGTTCGTCCCACCATTCGACGCTCGCCTTCGAGCCGATCACGCGCACCTTCTGCCCGTGCATCGAGCCGGCGTTCACCGCGCTCGACCACACGTAGCCGATCGCACCCGTGTCGTATTCCATGATCGTGAACGCGTTGTCCTCGAGCGGCGCGCGGCTCTTCACGAAGCTCTGCCGCGAACACATCAGCCGTTTGATCTTCAGGTCCGGCGCCATCACTTCGGAGATGTACAGCGGGTGCGTGCCGATATCGCCGAGCACGTAGCTCGGCCCCGCGAATTTCGGGTCGACGCGCCAGCGCGCGGCGGCGCTCGCGGCTTCGACGCCGTCACTGTGAAAGCCGTGCGCGAACTGCATCTGCACGATGCGAATTTCGCCGAGATCGCCGCGCGCGATCATTTCGCGCGCCTGCTCGATCATCTGGTGTCCCGAATAGCCGTACGCGACGCCGACGATGCGGTTCTTCTCGACCGACAGACGCTGCAGCGCCTCGGCCTCCTCGGTCGTGAAGCACAGCGGCTTCTCGCAGACCACGTGCAGCCCCGCGTTCAGCGCCGCGCGGCAGATCTCGAAGTGCGTGTTGTTCGGCGTCGCGATCGACACCGCGCGGATGCCGTCGGCACGCTTCGCCTCGGCGTCGAACATCGTCCGGTAGTCGGGATAGCAGCGGTCCGCCGCGACGCCGAGCTTCACGCCGAACTGCCGCCCGCGCTCGGCATCGATGTCGAACGCGCCGGCAACCAGCTGGAAGCTGCCGTCGCGCAACGCGGCCGACCGGTGGCTGTAGCCGATCTGGCTGCCGAGCCCGCCGCCGACCATGCCCCAGCGAATCGAATGTCCGAGCAGAATCTGTCCGTCGATCATGATTGTCGTGTTCCTGTCCGTGTTCAGTGTTCAGAGTGTGTGCAAGGGGTCGGGCCGACGGCCGATCACGCGAACCCGGCCGATGCGAGAAACGCGCGGCTCGCGGCAACGTCGCGCAGGCTCGTGCCGGCATTGCGCGGGTCGCGCTCCTGCTCGATCGTGATGTAGCCGGCGTAGCCGATCTCGTCGAGCGCGTGGCGAATCGCGCGGTAGTCGAGCACGCCGGTGCCGATCGGGCACATCACGCCGCGCGCGCAGGCCGCGAAGAATGCGATGTGCTCGCCCATCACCGCGTCGTACACGGCCGCGTCGATATCCTTGAAATGCACGTAGTCGAGCCGCGCCGCATGGCGGCGCAGCCACGTTTGCGGGTCCATGCCCGAGTAATGCAGGTGGCCGGTGTCGAGACACAGGCCCGCCGTCTCGGCCGGAATGTCGGCGACGATCCGGTCGATCTCGTCCGCGAATTCGATGTAGCCGCCCGCATGCGGATGGATCACCGCGCGCACGCCGAACTCGTCGCGCGCGAGCGTCGCGATCTGCCGGATATGGTCCACCATCCGCGCCCAGCGCTCGTCGGACAGCCGCGGCGCGCGATCGCCGTGACCGGCCGCATAGTCGCGCTCCTCGTGGCCCCAGTCCATCACGACCAGGTACGGCGCCGCATGGCGCTGGCCCGGCTGCGTCGGCAGCTTCGGCAAGCGCGTGATCAGCGCGCAGATGTCGCGCGTCTGGCGCAGCAGGTTCGGCAGGTTCTCCGGCGACACCAGGTCGTCGAAGATCGTGCCGGCAGTGATGCTCAAGCGCTGACGCTCGAGCTCCGCGCTCACCACGTCGAGCTCGAGCGGGATATAGCCGTACGGGCCGAGCTCGATGCCCGAATAGCCGGCCAGTGCGGCTTCGGCGAGCACGTGCCGCCACGGCGGCAGGTGCGGATTCTTCACGTCGTCGACGCCCCAGCAGCACGGCGCGCAGCCAATCTTCATCGTCATGTCGGTCAGTCCATCAGGAAAGCGGTGCGTGGCCGCGTGGTCACGCGGCCCGATGTCAACGTGTCCGGCCTGTTCAGCCGCGATAGAACGCCGGGCGTTCGGCCATCGCGATCGGCTCGACCGCCCCGCTCTTCTGCGCGCGCACGCACGCATCGGCCGCGACCGCCGCCGCATAGCCGTCCCACGCGGACGGGCCGGTCAGCGCGCCCTGCCGCACGCCGTCGACGAACGCCTGCAGCTCGACGTCGTACGACGCGATGAAGCGCTCCTTCCAGTCGGTCATGATCTCGACCGACTGCCGCGCCGCATGCTTGAGCCCGACCGCGGGCGGATCGGGCAGCTTCGCGATGCCGTTCTCGCCGACCACCTCGCACTGGATGTCGTAGCCGTACTGGCAGTTCACGAAGATCTCGACGTCGATGCGCACGCCGCTCGCGGTTTCGAGCAGCACGATCTGCGGATCGGCGAGATGCGCGCTCGCATGGCGCGTCTTCTTCGGGTAGACGACCTGCGCGCTCGTGTAGTCCTCGCCGAGCAGCCAGCGCAGCACGTCGAGCTCGTGAATCAGCGTGTCGGTGATCGCCATGTCGGTGGTATAGCGCTCGCCGACCGACTGGTTGCGGTGCGCGCAATGCAGCATCAGCGGCGCACCGATTTCGCCGCTGTCGATCACGCGCTTGAGCGCACGATAGCCTTCGTCGTACGGACGCATGAAGCCGACCTGCACGAGCCGCTTGCCGTGCGCGATCTCGGCCTCGACGATGCGCATGCAGCCGTCAGCGGTGACCGCCAGCGGCTTCTCGCAGAACACCGGCTTGCCGTGCGCGATCGCGTCGAGCACGAACGCTTCGTGCGTCGGCCCCCACGACGTGACGAGCACGGCCTGCACGTCGACGGCCGCGACCACGTCGTGACCGTCGCCGTAGATTTCCGCGTCGAGCCCGTACTTCGTCACCGCATCGCGCGCCTGCTGCGGGTCGATGTCGTTGACGGCTACCACGCGTGCGCCGGACAGCGTGCGCGTAAGCCTGCGGATATGGTCCTGGCCGATCGCGCCGCAGCCGATCACACCGATTTGCAACGTCATCCGAATATCTCCAGTCGTTCGTTCATCAGCGGCGCGGCCCGTGCCGCGCCGGTCAACAATGGTTCCCAAACGGCTCAGCGCGCGGCCGCCCGCTCGAAATGGCGTTCGACGTAGCGCTGGATCGTGTCGCGCATGTAGCGCGACGACGCTTCCGCGCGGTCCTCCCACGCGAACACGCACGACGACATCACGCCGTCGAAGCCGGCGCTGCCGAGCGCGCCGAAAAACACGTCCCAGTCGATCTCGCCCTGCCCGATGTCGAGATGCTGGTGCACGCGGATCTGGTTCGAGCCCGGCGGGTTCACGATGTAGCGCAACTGGCTGCTCTTGCGGTGGTCGAAGGTGTCGGCCACGCGCACGTGCGCGAGAATCGGCGCGGCGGCCGCGATCATCGCGGCCATGTCGTCGCCGTAGTAGAACGTGTGCGGCGCGATGTACGACAGCTTCAGCGACGGCGAGCCGATGTTCGTGACGATGTCGATCGCCGGCTGCAGCTGCTCGATCCAGTCTTCCGGATGCGGCTCGACCGACAGCACGATGCGTTCGCGCTCGAGGATCGGCAGCAGCGTGTCCATCGAACGGAACCACGCGGCTTCGCACAGCTCCTTCGGGTTCGCGCCCGGCCGCTCGCCGACCGAACGCTCCGGCGACGCGCCGCGCCCGAACTCGGACACCATCAGCGGGCACTCCATCTCCACTGCGACCTCGATCGCCTTCTGCCAGCAGCGCACGGCCCATTGCCGCTCGTCCTCGAACGGGCTCGCCCAGCGGTACATCGGCTGCAGCGACGCGAGACCGACGCCGCTCGCGCGCATCGCCTGGCGGAACGCGGCCATGCGCTCGCGCGTCGCGCGCGGCATCACCCACCAGTCGAGAAAGTCGCTGCGCGGCGACAGCTCGATCTGGTCGTAGCCGAGTTCGGCGACCGCGTGCGGCAGCCGGTCGAGCGGCAGGTGGCGAATCATGTAGGGATCCAGAGCGATCTTCATCTTCTTCCTGGAAAGTTGCGTGGTGTCGGCCGCGTCGGAATCGGTCAGCGACGCGACTTCTTGTTGCGGTACTGATCGGCGATCACGGCCGCGACGATGATCGCGCCCTTCACCATCTCCTGGTAATACGCGTCGATGCGGATGAACGTGAAGCCCGACGTCATCACGCCGAGGATCAGCACGCCGATCACGGTGCCCGTCACGCGCCCGAGGCCGCCCGACAGCGACGTGCCGCCGATCACGACGGCCGCGATCGCATCGAGCTCGTACATCACGCCCATGCCCGACTGGCCGGAAATCGCGCGCGCGGCCGTCACGGTGCCGGCGATCCCGCTCAGGAGGCCCGCGATCGCATAGACGAAGATCAGGTGTCGCGTGACGTTGATGCCCGATACGACGGCCGCGTGGCGGTTCGCGCCGATCGCATACGTGTACTTGCCGAAGCGTGTGTAGCGCAGCACGACGTGGAAGATCGCGGCGATCACGAGAAAGACGATCACCGGATTGGCGCCCGCGCCGATCGCCGCGAACGAGTCGGTCAGCATCGACACCGGCATCCCGTTGGTGAACCACTTCGCGAAGCCGCGCGCGGCGACCATCGTGCCGAGCGTCGCGATGAACGGCGGGATGCCCGTCATCGCGATCAGCGTACCGTTCAGCAGGCCGACCAGCAGCCCGACGCACACGCCGGCGAGCACCGGCCAGATCACCGGCAAGTCGGTCAGGTGCGGAAACACCGCGCGCGGGAAGTCGGACACCTGCGCGAGGCTCGCCGACACGACGGCGGCCGCCGCGACCACCGACCCCGACGAGAGATCGATCCCGCTGGTGATGATCACGAGGTTCACGCCGACCGCGATGATGCCGATCACGGCCATTTGCAGCACGATGATTTCGAGCCGCTCGGCATTGAACAGGAAGCTCTGGCCGACGACGATCCAGCCGAGGATCTCGAAGAACAGGCTGATGCCGACCAGCACGAGGAAGATGCTCAGTTCGGGCGGCCACTTCGTATGCCGCGACTTGAGTGTCATGGTCTGCGCATCCGCGACCGGGTTCAGGTTGCCCATTTCAGTTGTCTCCAATCTTGTTTCGGCTCAGCGTGACGCGAGATCCATGATGCGGACCTGGTCGGCGTCCTTGCGATCGACGATGCCGGTCATGCGCCCTTCGTGCATCACCATCACGCGATCGCTCATCCCCAGCACTTCCGGCATTTCCGACGAGATCATCAGCACCGCGACGCCCTTGGCGGCAAGCGCGCTGACGAGCCGGTGGATCTCGGCCTTCGCGCCGACGTCGATGCCGCGCGTCGGTTCGTCGAGGATCAGGATGCGCGGCTGCGTGAGCAGCCAGCGACCGATCAGCACCTTCTGCTGGTTGCCGCCCGACAGGTTCTGGATTTCCTCGTGCAGCCCGGGCGACTTCACGCGCAGCATCCGGCTCATTTCCTCGCAGTCGCGCCTCAACTGCGCCTGCTGCACGAAATTGAACTTCACGTAGCGGCGGCTGAGCACCGCCGCTTCCATGTTCGCGAGCAGGTCGAGATTCAGGAAGCAGCCGGAGTCCTTGCGGTCCTCGGTGAGGAACGCCATCCCGTGTTTCATCGCCTGCGCAGGCGTCGCGATCCGCACCGGCTTGCCGTCGATGCGGATCTCGCCCGACGTGGCCGGCACGACGCCGAACAGCGCCTCCGCGACGTTCGAGCGCCCCGAGCCGACGAGGCCCGCGACGCCGAGGATCTCGCCCGCGCGCAGCTCGAAGCTCACGTCGCGGAACACGCCGTCGACGCAGAGATCCTTCACCGACAGCACGACGTCGCCGATCGGCACCTCTTCCTTCGGGAACATCTGCGTAATCTCGCGCCCGACCATCATGCGGATGATGTCGTCGCGCGTGACGTCGCTCGACGCATGCGTGCCGATGTACTTGCCGTCGCGGAACACCGAGAACTCGTCGGCGATCTCGAACAGCTCGTTCATCTTGTGCGTGATGTAGACGATGCCCTTGCCCTGCTCGCGCAGCTGGCGAATGATCCGGAACAGGTGCGTGACTTCCTTCTCGGTCAGCGCGGAGGTCGGCTCGTCCATGATCAGCACGTCCGAGTCGAACGACACGGCCTTCGCGATCTCGACCATCTGGCGGCTCGCGACCGTCAGCGTGCGCACGTCGGTTTCCGGGTCGATGTCGATCGACAGCCGCTCGAACAGCGCGGCCGTGCGGCGGCGCAGCTCGGCGTGATCGATCAGGCCGAAGCGGTTCTTCGGTTCGCGGCGGATCCAGATGTTCTCCGCGACCGTCATGTACGGCATCAGGTTGAGCTCCTGATGGATCATCGCGATGCCGCGGTCGAGCGCATCGAGCGGGCCGTTCAGCACGACCGGCTCGCCGTTGATCAGGATTTCGCCCTGGTCGGGCGTGTAGACGCCGGCGATGATCTTCATCAGCGTGGACTTGCCGGCGCCGTTCTCGCCCATCAGCGCATGAACGGTGCCGCGCCGCACGCGGAACTGCACGCCGTCGAGCGCGACGACGCCGGGAAAGGACTTGCCGACGCCGCGCACCTCGAGCACGCAGTCGGCCATGGCCGCACCGGACGAGCCGGGCGCGGCGGACGAGGCGGCAGGCGCGCTTTCGCTGGCCATCGAGCGCGCGATCCTGGCTGTAAACATGGACGTTCCTCGAAAGTCGCGCGCGAACCCGGCCGTGCCGGGCCCGCGCAGTTCAGCGGAAAAACCGGTCAGTGCTTCGCGTACTGGTTCATGTTCTCCGGCGTCACGAGCTCGAACGGCACGTTCACGTAGCGATCGACGGGCTGCTTCTTCGCGAGCTTCAGCGCGGTGGCGACGGCCTGCGCGCCCTGCCCGGTCGCGTTCTGGTACACGGACACCTTCAACTCGCCGGCCTTCATCGCCGCGAGGCCGTCCGGCGTCGCGTCGATGCCTGCGACGACCGTTTTCGGCGTCAGCTTGCGCGCGGCCTTCAGCGCGTTGATCGCGCCGATCGCCATTTCGTCGTTGTTCGACACGATCGCGTCGAACTTGGTCCCGGAGCTCAGCCAGTTCATCGTGATGTCCTGGCCCTGCGTGCGGCTCCACTTGCCTTCGCGCTTGTCGACGATCTTCATGCCCGCGCAATCCTTCGTCGCGATCACGTCCTCGATGTCCTTGGTGCGGGCGCGCGCCGATTCGTTGGACAGCTCGCCCATCAGCACGAGGATGTCGCCCTTGCCGCCGAGCAGCTTGCACACCTGGCGCGCCTGCAGCGTGCCCGACTGCTTTTCGTCGGAGGCGACGACGGCGACGCCGGCCGGCAGCTTGTCGAAATCGACCGGCTTGCGGTTCACGTAGACGAGCGGGATCTTCGCCGCGGTCACCATCTTCGTGATCTTCGGCGTCGCGTCGGTATCGACCGCGTTCACGATGATCGCGTCGACTTTCTGCGCGATCATGTTCTGGACCTGGCTCAACTGCTTGCCGACGTCATTGCCGCCGTCCTCGATCTGCACCGTCGCGCCGTCCTTCTTCGCCGAATCGGCGATGCTGTTGCGCAGGATGGTCAGGAACGTGTCGTCGAACGATGCCATCGTCACGCCGATCTTCTCCGCATGCGCGAGCGGCGCAGCCAGGATCGCGGCGGCCGCGACGGCCATCAGCTTGGTCTTCATGATCAATCTGTCTCCTCATCTCCGGGGGGCGGAAGACGGCGCATTGCGCGCCGCCGGGCCGAGTCCGATCTGTCCGATCGGGACTGAAGCATCCGGATGAAACTGTAGATCACTTCCTCGAGAATTTGGAAATTTATTTCTACGTGATTTCACCTAGGGAACTGGATTTCCAAAAAGTCTAGACTGCGTCCGTAGCCCGAATCCCGGCGGCAGGTAGCCTCGCGTCGTGCGGCACATGCCGCGGACAGCCGCCGCCGGATCGGTCCCCTAATCCGCCGGCAGCGCCGAACGCCGGCCGCGAGCGTGACACGTGATATGAGCCTGCTGAACTTTCCGAGTGACCGCCCCATCGATCTCGCCTGCCTCGGCCGTGTGGCCGTGGATCTCTATGCGCAGCAGTACGGCAGCCGCCTCGAAGACGCGCGCAGCTTCCAGATGTATCTCGGCGGCTCGTCGGGCAACGTCGCGTTCGGCGTCGCGCGGCTCGGGCTGAAGACCGCGATGATTTCGCGCGTCGGCGACGAGCAGATGGGCCGCTTCCTGCGCGAGACGCTCGAGCGCGAAGGCTGCGACACGAGCCAGCTGCAGACCGATCGCGAGCGCCTCACCGCGCTCGTGCTGCTCGGGCTGAAGGATCGCGATACGTTCCCGCTGCTGTTCGTGCGCGAGAACTGCGCGGACATGGCCGTGCGCGCCGACGAGATCAGCGAGGACTTCATCGCCGGTTGCCGCGCGCTGGCGATCACCGGCACGCATCTGTCGACGCCGGGCACGCGCGAGGCATCGCTGACCGCGCTCGGTTACGCGCGCCGCCACGGCGCGGTGCGCATCCTCGACATCGACTACCGGCCGGTGCTGTGGGGGCTGACCGCGCGCGGCGCCGGCGAGAACCGTTACGTACCCGACGCGCAGGTAACGCGGCAACTGCAGCAGGTGCTCGACGAATTCGATCTGCTGGTCGGCACCGAAGAGGAATTCCTGATCGCGGGCGGCGTGCCGCACGATCTGATCGCGTCGTTGCAGGCGGTGCGCGCGATCACGAACGCGACGCTGGTCGTCAAGCGCGGCGCGCTCGGCTGCTGCGTGATCGAAGGCGACGTTCCCGCGCGCATCGACGCCGCGCCGACCTTCGTCGGCGAACGCGTCGAGGTGCTCAACGTGCTCGGCGCGGGCGACGCGTTCCTGTCGGGCCTGCTGTCGGGGCTGCTGCGCGGGCGCGACTGGGCCGAATCGACGCGCATCGCGAACGCATGCGGCGCGATCGTCGTGTCGCGCCACGCGTGCTCGGCCGCGATGCCGACGCCGGCCGAGCTCGCGCACTGGTTCGGCGGCAGCCGCAATCCGGCGGTCGATGCCGACCGTACGCTCGCGCACCTGCATCGCGTGACGGTGCCGCGCCGCGAATGGGACGACCTGTACGTGATGGCGTTCGACCATCGCAGCCAGTTCTACGAGCTCGCGGTGCAGGCCGGCGCGGACGAAGCGCGGATCAGCACGTTGAAGCGCCTGCTCGTGCGCGCGGTCGAACAGGTCGAACGCGATCGCGGCATCGCCGGCCACGTCGGCGTGCTGATCGACGGCGGCGCGTACGGCGGCGACGCACTCGCATCGGCCACCGGGCGCGGCTGGTGGGTCGGCCGGCCGGTCGAGCTGCCGGGCTCGCGGCCGCTGCGGTTCGACGAGACGCGTTCGGTCGGCTCGTCGCTCACGCACTGGCCGACCGAACAGGTCGTGAAGTGCCTCGTTCACTATCACCCCGACGACGCCGTCGATCTACGCGTCGAGCAGGAGCAGCGCGTGCTCGAACTGTGGGAAGCCACGCGCGCGAGCGGCAACGAGCTGCTGCTGGAAATGATTCCGCCGCGCGCGGTCACGCCGGCCGGCACCGAGGACGACGCGGTGCTGCGCACGGTCGCGCGCTTCTACAACCTCGGCGTGAAGCCCGAATGGTGGAAGCTCACGCCGCTGAGCGCCGACGGCTGGGCACGGCTCGCCGCGCTGATCGCCGAGCGCGACCCGTACTGCCGCGGCGCGGTGATCCTCGGGCTGAACCAGCCGCTGCAATACCTCGTCGACAGCTTCCGCTCGGCGACCAACCCGATCGTCAAGGGCTTCATGGTCGGGCGCACGCTGTGGGCCGATGCATCGCTGAACTGGTTCGCGGGCCGGATCGACGATCAGGCGCTGATCGACGAAGTGGCCGGCAACTTCGCGCAACTGGTCGACGCGTGGCTGGGCCGCCGGGCCGCCGCGCGCGCCGCCGCAGCAGCCTGATGCCCGTGTTCGCGACGACCACCCGACTTCTCTCTATCGACCGACGATGACCACCACCGTAAGACTGACCGTCAGCCAGGCGCTCGTGCGCTACCTGGCCGCCCTGCGCGCCGAAGTCGTCCAGCCCGACGGCCGCACCGAAATCCTGCCGTACTGCGGCGGCGTGTTCGCGATCTTCGGCCACGGCAACGTGGCCGGGCTCGGCGAAGCGCTGCATGCCGAGAAGGACCGGCTGCCGACGTTTCGCGCGCACAACGAGCAAGGGATGGCCAACGCGGCCGTCGCGTTCGCGAAAGCGAATTTCCGCCAGCGGATGATGGCCGCGACGTCGAGCATCGGCCCCGGCGCGACCAACATGCTCACGTCCGCCGCGCTCGCGCACGTCGGCCGCTTGCCGCTGCTGCTGCTGCCCGGCGACGTGTTCGTGTCGCGGCTGCCCGACCCGGTACTGCAGCAGGTCGAGGATTTCGAACAGGGCGACGTCAGCGCGAACGACTGCTTCCGGCCGGTGACGCGCTACTTCGACCGCATCGCGTCGCCCGAGCAACTGCTCGTCGCGCTGCCGCGCGCGATCCAGGTGATGACCGATCCCGCGCAGTGCGGCCCCGTGTGCCTCGCGCTGCCGCAGGACGTACAGACCTTCGCGTACGACTGGCCCGAGGATTTCTTCGCGCCGCCGGTGATCCGGATGCGCCGGCCGCCGGCCGACCCGCTCGAACTCGCCGATGCGCTCGACGTGCTGAAGGCCGCGAAGAAGCCGCTGATCGTCGCCGGCGGCGGCGTGCTGTACAGCCAGGCGTGGGACGCGCTGCGCACGTTCGCCGACACGCATGGCGTGCCGGTGGCCGAATCGCAGGCCGGCAAGGGCAGCCTTGCGTGGGACCACCCGCTGAACCTCGGATCGATCGGCGTGACGGGCTCCCCCGCCGCCAATCGCGCGGCCGCGCAGGCCGACGTCGTGTTCGCGGTCGGCACGCGGCTGCAGGATTTCACGACCGGCTCGCACGCGCTTTACGGCGACGCAACGTTGTTGAGCCTGAACGTGCAGCCGTTCGACGCGGGAAAGAAACGCGGCCGGCAACTGGTTGCCGACGCGCGTACGGGCCTCGGCCAGCTGTCGGCCGCGCTGGCCGGCTGGCGCGCCGACGCGGCGTGGACGGCCGCGAACCGCGACCAGGCCGCCGCATGGAACGCGCGCGTGACGGAGCTGACCACCCGGATTCCGACCGACACGCTGCCGTACGACGCGGAAGTGATCGGCGCGGTGCGCGATTCCGCGGCCGACGCGGGGCGCGACAGCGCGCGCGACGACCTCGTCGTCTGCGCGGCCGGCACGCTGCCGGCCGAACTGCACAAGCTGTGGCGCAGCGGCGTGCCGGGCAACTACCACATGGACTATGCGTATTCGTGCATGGGCTACGAGGTCGCGGGCGGCCTCGGCGCGAAGCTTGCACGCCCCGGGCGCGAAGTGATCGTGATCGTCGGCGACGGCTCGTACATGATGCTCAACGCGGAACTCGCGACCTCCGTGATGCTCGGCCGCAAGCTGATCGTCGTGATCCTCGACAACCGCGGCTACGGCTGCATCGAGCGGTTGCAGCTCAACTGCGGCGGCGCCAGCTTCAACAACATGCTCGACGACTGCGTGCCCGAAGGCGGCGAACGCTCGACGATCGACTTCGCGATGCATGCGCGCGCGATGGGTGCGGACGCCGTGCACGTGCGCGACGTCGGCGAGTTGCGCCGCGAAATGAAACGCGCGCGGGCGGCGACGAAGAGCCAGGTGCTCGTGATCGACACCACGCACCGTCGCACCACCGACGACGGCGGCGCGTGGTGGGAAGTCGCGGTGCCGCAGGTCTCCGCACGCGCCGGTGTCGAACGCGCGCACCAGGCGTATCTCGACGCGAAAACCCGGCAGCGGCGCTGATCGCGCACGCTGCGCCACGAACATGCCCCGCCCCCCATCATCCGAATCGAATCGAGGAAGCAAGACATGAGCTGGAACGTCCGCATCGGCATCAATCCCCTGTCGTGGATGAACGACGACCTGCCGTCGCTCGGCGGCGAGACGCCGCTCGAGACGGCGCTGAAGGAAGGCGCCGAAATCGGCTATGCGGGCTTCGAGCTCGGCAACAAGTTTCCGAAGACGGGCCCCGAACTGAAGGCGAAGCTCGCCGAATTCGGGCTCGTGTGCGTGTCGGGCTGGTACTCGGGCTTCCTCGCGGAAGTCGCGCCGGGCATGACCGACGCCGATGCCGTCGCGGCGGAAATCGAGCGCTGCCGCGCGCACATGACGAAGCTGCAATTCAACGACGTGACGGTCGTCGTGTACGGCGAATGCGCGGGCACGATCCAGGGCAGCATCGACACGCCGGTCGCGAAGCGCCCGCGTTTCGTCGACGACGAAGCGTGGCGGCGCTACGCGGCGCGCCTCGACGCGTTCGGCGCGCATCTGCTCGACACCTACGGGATCCGGCTCGCCTACCATCACCACATGGGCGCGTACGTCGAATCGCCGGACGACGTCGACCGGCTGATGGCGCTGACCGACCCCGCGAAGGTGTTCCTGCTGTTCGACACCGGCCACGCGTATTTCGGCGGCGCGGCCGACCCGGTGGCGCTGCTGAGGAAACACGTATCGCGCGTGGCGCACGTGCATTGCAAGGACGTGCGCCCGCGGGTCGTCAACCAGGCGCGCAACGACGGCTGGAGCTTCCTGAACGGCGTGATCAACGGCACCTTCACGGTGCCGGGCGACGGCGCGCTCGACTACGACGCGACGCTGCGCACGCTGAAGGACGCCGGCTACGAAGGCTGGCTCGTCGTCGAGGCCGAGCAGGATCCGGCCGTCGCGCCGAGCTATGCATATGCGAAGAAGGGCTACGAGTCGCTGCGCGCGATCGTCGACCGGTTGAGCGCGTGAACCCGCGCGCGACCGTCTGAGCGCTCGAGCCCCACCCTATTGCGGAGACCCACTTCATGACGATTTCTCCCCTGCTGGTCAAGGCATCCGCCGACCGCGAAATCTGCAACGTCACGCCCGAATCGGCCGGCTGGAAGCACGTCGGCTTTCGCGCGCTGCGCCTGAAGGCCGGCGACGCCGAGACGCTCGACACGGGCACGCGCGAACTGTGCGTCGTCGTGCTGACCGGCACGGTGCGCGCGGACGTCGACGGCGAAACCTACGACGCGCTCGGCAAGCGCGACAGCGTATTCGAAGACGTATCGCCTGACGCGCTGTACGTGCCGGGCGGCAAGCGCGTCACGCTGGTCGCGACGCGCGATGCGGAAGTCGCGCTGTGCACCGCGCCGTATGCGAGCGGCGACAAGCCCGTGCGGCGCCTCGACGGCGAACGGATGCGCCGCTCGGTGCGCGGGCAAGGCACCAACACGCGCTACGTATGCGACATCCTGATGGGCGACAACCCGGCCGCCGAGCGCCTCCTCGTCGTCGAAGTCGTCACGCCGGCCAGCCATTCGAGCAGCTATCCGCCGCACAAGCACGACCGCGACGCGGCGCCCGACGAAACCTCGCTCGAGGAAACCTACTATCACCGGATCGATCCGCCGCAGGGTTTCGCGTTCCAGCGCGTGTACACCGACGACCGCACCCTCGACGAGGCGTGCGCGGTCGAGAACCACGACGTCGTGATGGTGCCGCGCGGCTACCACCCGGTCGTGGCTCCTCACGGCTACAACCTGTACTACCTGAACGTGATGGCCGGGCCGAGCCGCGCGTGGGCGTTCAAGAACGACCCCGCGCACGAGTGGATGCTCGACGCGGCGCCGAAACGCTGACGTGCCGAAGCGCCGAAGCACTGAACGGAAGACGGGCCCACGCGGCCCGTGACGATGCGACGCCCGGCCCGCGTATCGAGCCGGCAACGCCACGGAGCCCGCCATGGTGACGTCCCCCTTTCGCCTCGAACCCCACGCCTTCGACGACGATGCGTCGACTCCGGCGCTGCCGCACTTCGATGCAGCCGTCGCGCGCCGCGTGGGAGAAATCGCGGTCAACCTCGCGTCGCGACGCGGGCTGCCGATTGCGGTCGGCATCGTCGGCGAGCAGGCGCTGCTGTTCTACTGCGCGCTCGACGGTAGCGGCGCGCACGACGGCGATGCGATCCGCCGACGGCAAAACACGGTCCTGCGTTTCGGCCAGAGTTCGCTCGCGGTCGGCGCGCGCTTTCGGCGTGCCGGCTGGTCGCTGGGGTCGCAGGGCCTGTCGGACGACGACTACGCGCTCGACGGCGGCGGCGTGCCGTTGCGGATCGCCGGCGCCGGCCTCGTCGGCGCAATGGCGATCGCGGGCCTCGGCTCCGAACGCGATCACGCGCTCGTCGTCGAATGCTTGCGGTGGCACGTCGGCGCGAATGCGCTGGCGATGAGCGCGTAGCGCGTCGCCCCCGCTCGCGGCCGATGGGCAGCGGATCGCGCAGCCCCTCGGCATCCCTCTTTCATTCGACGCGAAACGCAAACGGAACCCGAACGGGCCGCAGCGTGTCGAGATTCACGCCGGCGAGCCCTGTTCGCCCCTTTGCCAGCAGCGTATCGTCGCGATAGACCTCCTGCTGGAACGCGAGACGTACGCGAGTGAACTCGGCGAGTGTCGTGCGGATCGTCAACGGTTCGTCGTGATGCGCCGGCGACAGGAACTCCGTCTCGATACGGCAGACGATAAGTCCGGTTCGCAGCTCGGCCATCATGTGCGCGAGATCGATGCCGTTGGCGCGATACCATTCCATCCTGGCCTGATCGAACCAGCGCAGGTAGTTCGCGTGATAGACGACGCCGCCGAGATCGACATCCGCGAACGGCACGCGCAGCGAAAGATGATGACTGCGATGGCAGGGAGCAGCGTCCATGTCGAGACCTCCAGGAGAAATCGGCAGTTCGGAAAAAGGCATGCGGCAGCGCGCTATTGCGTCTGCGCACAGTAGGCGTTCGTCATGACGAGGGTCGCATTGACGCCGCCGAAACCGAAACTGTTCGTCATCACGGTCGTCAGTTTCCGCTGCGTGGTCGCAGTGACGATGTCGAAGCCACGTGCGCCGTCGTCGAGCTGCTCGATGTTCATGCTCGGTGCAATGAATCCCCCGCTCATCATGAGCAGTGCATAGATAAATTCGTGCACGCCGGCCGCACCCTGCGCGTGGCCGGTCGTCGACTTGGTCGACGACAACGGCGGCGCGGCCTCGCCGAACACATTCCGAATCGCGCGGAGTTCGCGGATGTCGCCGACGGGCGTAGACGTGCCGTGCGTGTTCAGATAGTCGATCGGCAAATCGATACCGAGCAACGCGAGCCTCATGCTGCGCTCGGCGCCTTCGCCGGACGGCAGGACCATGTCGATGCCGTCGGTCGTCGTGCCGTAGCCGATCACTTCCGCATGCACGCGCGCGCCGCGCTCGATGGCATGGTTCATTTCCTCGACCACGACGATCCCTGCGCCGCCCGAGATCACGAAGCCGTCGCGAGCCGCATCATAGGTGCGCGACGCACGCATCGGCGTATCGTTGAAGCGGGTGGACAGTGCGCCGATCGCATCGTACTGGCATGCGATTTCCCAGCCCAGTTCTTCAGCGCCGCCGGCGAACACGATGTCCTGCGTGCCCGCCCGGATCAATTCGACGGCATGGCCTATGCACTGTGCGGATGCGGCGCACGCGCCACAGATCGCATAGCTCACGCCGCGTACGCCGAACGCGACGGCAAGGCACGCGGCATGCACGGACGGCATCGAATGCACGATGTCGTACGCGCCGACGCCGCGCACTCCGCGCGTACGCATGGCATCGACCGCATGGACGTATCCGAGCGACATCCCGCACGCGTTGCCGACGATCACGCCGGTGCGCTCGTTCGATACCAGACGCGGAGGCAGCCGCGCGTCGTCGATCGCCTGTTGCATGCATGCGAACGCCTGCAGCGCGGCAGGGGTCATCCATCGGAGATGCCGGCGATCGACGCGGTCGGCAGCGGGCACCTCGACAGGTGCCCAGACGTGGCTGCGCAATCCCGCGTCCCTGAACGATTCGGAAAACACGACACCGCTGCGACCCGTGCGCAACGCTTCGCGCACGGTCGGGACATCGCTGCCGATGCTGGACGCAATGCCGATCCCCGTGATGACCGCACGTCTCATGCCCCGCTTCCCCAAAGACGAACCATGTCGGCGTCGGCAGCATGCCGACGGTCGCGCCGCCTATGTGCACCCGGCCGGCCAGCGATGTGTGCCGTCTGCGTCCGGATTCGAATCCGCCGGATCAGTTCAGAGGAATTAAATATCGAAATTCGCGTTTTCGCAAACCCGACCGAATCCGCGCAGCGGAGGTGCGGGGCAGCAGGGCCTGCGACGCTGCAGTCGCGGGGGCACGTTGCCGCGCGCACGGCCCCCTAATGTCGACTCAGTTCAACCCGCCGCTCACGACAAGGTGTTCGCCGGTCATCCAGCGTGCATCGTCCGATGCGAGGAACACGGCGACCGACGCGATGTCGTTCGGCTCGCCGAGGCGGCCGAGCGGCGTCTGGCCGAGCACCTGCGCTTCGAGATCGGAACCGATGATGCCCGCGCTGTGCGTGCCTTCGGTCACGATCATCCCCGGGTTGATCGCGTTCACGCGGATCTTGCGCGGGCCGAGTTCGAGCGCGAGCACGCCGGTGATCGCGTCGACCGCGCCCTTCGTGCCGCTGTACACGGCGCTGGCGGGCGGCGTGATGCTGGTCACCACCGAGCTGATGTTGATGATGCTCGCGCCTTCGCCGAGATGCTTGACCGCCGCCTGCGTGGTCAGCAGCACGCCGAACACGTTCGTGTCGAACTGCCGGCGGTAGTGTTCTTCGGTGATCGCTTCGATCGGCGCGAATTCGTACACGCCGGAGTTGTTGACGAGCACGTCGAGACGACCATACGTTTCGATGGCGGTATCGACGATGCGTTGCGCGTCGGCGGCCTTCGACACATCGCCGCCGACCGCGACCGCGCGGCCGCCCGCTTCCGCGATCGCGCTCACGACCGCATCCGCGCCTGCCTTGCTGCTCGCGTAGTTGACGACGACCGATGCACCTTCGCCCGCCAGTGCCTTCGCGATTGCCGCGCCGATGCCCTTCGATGCGCCCGTGACGATCGCTACCTTGCCTGCCAGCTTGCTCATGATTTCATTCCTCAGTCAGAAGACGTTCGATGGATGGCGCCGGTTGCCGAGACGACGCGTCGATGCGTCGATGCGTCGTTGCATCGATGCGTTGCGATGACGACCGGCCTGACAGGCAATGTACGGTGCGGCACCGCGGCGATAAAGCGGCCCAAAGCGAATTGACTGGCGGAGTTTGCCGAACAATCGACTGGATGCCGTCAGCCGGCGCTCAGCCACGCGTGGGCAACCTCGCCGCCCAGCCCGTCGAGCCCACCGTCGTAGACGATCCGTCCGCGCCCCATTACCGCCGCGCGCCGCGCGAGCCGCGGCGCAAGCTGCAACCGCTGCTCGATCAGCACGATCGACACGCCGTCGGCCTGCAGCGCGGCGAGGCACGCACCGACTTCGTCGACCGCGAGCGGCGCGAGCCCTTCGGCCGGTTCGTCGACGATCAGCACGCGCGGCCGGCCGGCGAGTGCGCGCACCAGCGCGAGCACCTGCTGCTCGCCGCCCGACAGCCGCCCGGCTTTCACGCCCGCGCGCGCGGCCAGCAGCGGAAAACGCTCGAACAGGCGGTCGAGCGCCGCGCGTTCGGTTGCGCCGCTCGCGCCGCGCAAACCGAGCCGCAGGTTATCGCGCACGGTCAGCAGCGGAAACACGTCGCGGCTTTCGGCCACGTAAGCGACGCCGCGCCGCGCGATCTCGAACGTCCGCGCACCCGCGCATTCGGCGCCGGCGATGCGCACCGAGCCGGCCGTGCGCACGAGCCCCATCACGGCCTTCGCGAGCGTCGAGCGCCCCGAGCCGTTGCGGCCGAGCAGCGCGAGCGTCTCGCCCGGCGCGAGCGCGAGATCGACGCCGTCGAGCACGGGTTGCAACCCGTACCACGCACGCAGCCCGCGAATATCGAGCACGGCGCTCATGCCGCGCCCTCGCCCAGGTAGGCGGCCCGCACGCGCGAATCGGCGCGGATCGCGTCGGGCGCGCCGGTCGCGACCACCGTGCCGCGCACGAGCACGGTGATGCGTTCGGCGAAACCGAACACCGCGTCCATGTCGTGCTCGATCATCAGCACGGTGCGGCCCTGCGTCGTCGCGCGGATCAGCGCGATCATCCGCGCCGCCTGCGCGCGGCTCATGCCGGCCGTCGGCTCGTCGAGCAGCAGCGTACGCGCGCCGCTCGCGAGCGCGATCCCGAGATCGAGCGCGCGCTGCTCCGCATAGCTCAACTCGGCGGCCGGCGTGTCGCGCCGCGCGTCGAGGCCGATGTCGTGCAGCACGCGTGCCGCCGCGCGATCGATCGACGCCGATTCGCGCAGCCGGTTCCACCAGCGCCGCCGTTCGGCCGGCGCATGCAGCGCCGCGCAGCGCAGATTGTCGAACACCGTCAGGCGCGCGAACGCGCTCGTCTGCTGAAAACTGCGGCCGATGCCGAGGCGGCTCGCGACGACCGGCCCGCGCCCGCGCAGCTCGACGCCGTGCAGCACGACGCGCCCGCGCGTCGGCCGCGTCGCCCCGGCAATCACGCCGAACAGCGTCGATTTGCCCGCGCCGTTCGGCCCGATCAGCGCATGGCGCTCGCCGGCCGCGATGCTCAAGTCGACCCCGTCGAGCACGGTCTGCGCGCCGAAGCGCTGCACGACGCCGTGAAGCGCGATCGCGTTGCCGTTCATCGCGCGTCCTCCTGCGTGGCCACCGCCGCGTCATGCGCGAGCCGCGCGCGCCAGCGCCACAGCAGCGTGCCGATGCCGGCCGCCGAGCACGCGACGGCCCAGCCGGCCGGCGTATCGGCGTCGATGCCCCACGCGCCGAACGCGAGGCCCGTGCCGTCGTCCTGCGCGAAGCGCCATGCATAACCGAGCTCGGCCGCGCAGACGATCGCGACGCCCCAGAACGCGCACGCACCGACGGCGCACAGCACGCGCCACCGCTCGACGGCCGGCGCGCCGCGCCGCAGCGCAGGCGCGAGCGCCCGCACAATGCCCGCGATCCCGCCGGGCGCGGCCACGACGATCGCGACGAACAGCACGCCGAGATACAGCGCCCACGCGCGCGACACACCCGCGACGACGATACTCAGCGCGGTCAGCACGGCCGCGCCGGCCGCCGGCCCGAAGAATGCGCCGGTGCCGCCGATCACCGCGGCGATCAGCACGGTCGCCGAGCGCGCCATCGACACGCTGTCGGGCGTCGCGATCTCGACGTCGATCAGCGTCAGCGTGCCGGCGATGCCGGCGAAGAACGATGCGCAGGTGACCATCGCGAGCCGTACACGGCGCGGATCGGTGCCGAGCGCGGCGACGCGCGCCGGGTTGTCGCGCACTGCGTTCGCGAGCCGCGCGAGCGGCGTGCGCGTCAGCGCATGCATCGCCCACGCCGACACGACGCACCACGCGGCGATCAACGCATACGCGTGCGCCGGCGCGCCGAAATGCGCGTTGCCCCACGGCGCACCGCTCGCGCGATCGATCGGCACGCCGCCGAGACCGCCGAACCACGCGGGCACGCTCCACGCGGCGGCGGCGACGCATTCGCCGAGGCCGAGCGTGATCATCGCGAACGCGGTGCCGGAACGACGCGTCGCCAGCAGCCCGGCGACGAACCCGAAGCCCGCGCCGGCCACGCCGCCGACGAGCGGCAACAGCGGCAGCGGACCGCCGATATGGTTGAACCAGTGGGCTGCCGCGAACGCGCCGAGGCCTGCGAATGCCGCATGTCCGAACGACAGCAGCCCGGTCGTGCCGAGCTGCAGGTTGTACGACAGCGCGAGCACGACGAGCGCGGCCGTCTGCGCGAGATAGCCGAGCACCGCGCCATGCGGCCACAGCCATGCGGGCAGCGCGACGCACGCGGCGAACAGCGTCCAGCGCACGCATCCGGCCAGTGCGCGGCTAGGCATCGGCACGCTCGCCGAACAGCCCGCGCGGCCGCGCGACCAGGACCGCAACGAGCAGCAGGTACGGCACCAACGGCGCCAGTTGCGCGATCGACACGGTGGCCACGCTGTCGGGCAGCGCGATGCCCGTCCATTGCGCGAGGTCACGCAGCGACGTGTCGCTCGCGGCCGTGAAGGTCTGCGCGAAGCCGACCGCGAGCGACGCGACGAACGCGCCGCCGAGCGAGCCCAGGCCGCCGATCACGACGACCGCGAACACGACCGACCCGACCGTCTCGGCGAGCGCGGGCTCGATCACCGCGAGCGGCGCGCCGATCACGCCGGCCAGCGCCGCGAGCGCGGTGCCCGCACCGAACAGCGCCGTCATCACACGCGGCACGTCGTAGCCGAGCGCCTCGACGGCCGCGCGATGCGTGAGCGCCGCGCGCACGACGAGCCCGATGCGCGATGCGCGCAGCAGCCCGCCGAGCGCGACCAGCATCGCCGCGGACATCGCCATCATGAACAGCCGGTAACGCGGCAACGCGAGACCGAACACGGTCACGGGCGCGCCGTCGAACAGCGGCGGCACGGGCGCCGGCAGCGGCGCGAGGCCCCACGCGAGTTTCGCGCCCTCGCCGATCAGGTACGCGAGACCGAAGGTCAGCAGCAGTTCGCTCGTATGGCCGCGCGCCTGCACACGGCGCAGCAGCACGCGTTCGCAGCCGGCGCCGAGCAGCCCGACCGCCAGCGGCGCGAGCACGAGCGCGGCCCAGAAGCCCGCCGAGGCCGCGATGCCGTAGCCGACATACGCACCGAGCATGTAGAAGCTCGCATGCGCGAAGTTGAGCACGCCCTGCACGCTGAAGATCAGCGTGAGGCCGGCCGACAGCATGAACAGCAGCAGGCCGTAGCTGAGGCCGTTGAAGGCCTGGAGCGCGAACGCGTGCACCGCGTATCGTCAGGCGGCGAGCGGTTCGAGCGCGGCGCGCAGCGCGTCGGGCAGCGGCACCGGGCGGCGCGTGCCGCGATCGACGTACACGTGCACGAAATGCCCCTGCGCGGCGGGCAACGCATCGCCTTGTGCGAACAGCCCGACTTCATAGCGCACGCTCGACGTGCCGAGCTTCACGACGCGCAGGCCCGCGTCGACCGATTGCGGGAACACGAGCGGCGCGAAGTAGTTGCACTGCGTCTCGACGACCAGCCCGATCGTCTGCCCGTGCTCGACGTCGAGCACGCCCGCGCGGATCAGGTACTCGTTCACGACGGTGTCGAAGTAGCTGTAGTAGACGACGTTGTTCACGTGCCCGTAGACGTCGTTGTCCATCCAGCGGGTCGTGATCGGCAGGAAGTGGCGATAGGCGTCGCGCGGACGCGGCTGCGGCTTGTCGGACATGGCGATGGCGGTCAGGACGATGGAAGCGGAGGAAACGACGGGGACGACGCGTGACGGCCGCACGACGCGGCGCGCCGGCCGGCGACGAAGCGCCGCGACGCGATCGCGCGCGCCACGGCGGACGGCATGCTGCGGGCAGGCCGGTGCGTCACTGCCCCGGCCGGTCGACGAATTCGAAATCGAGGCCGCGCGCGCGCATCCAGTCGGCGAGCGCGACGCCCGTGCCGGCGCGCCACGGGCGCAGCAGCGGCGGATCGACGAGCTTGTATTCGAGCAGTTCCGGCGACAGCGACACCGTGCCCGACGCCCGCACGTGGTACGCGATGATCAGTTCGTTCTTGCGCATGAATTCGTACACGCCGACGAGCGATACGTGCTCGGCCTTCAGCGCGGTTTCCTCGAATACCTCGCGCGCGATGCCGTCCTCGGGCGTCTCGCCGTTTTCGAGGAAGCCGGTGATCAGCGCGAACATCCCTTCGGGCCACGCCGCGTTGCGCGCGAGCAGGATCTTGCCGTCGAGTTCGACGATCGCGGCGACGACGGGCAGCGGGTTGTTCCAGTGCACGTAGCCGCAGGACTCGTCGGGGCAGGCCTGGCGGATGCGGCCGCCCTCATGGTCGGGATCGGCCCGCTCGGTCAGCGGGCTCGCGCAGCGCGGGCAAAAGCGATAGTCGGCGGTGGTCATCGATGGAAATCTGGCGAGCGCCGGACGGCCGTCTGCCGGCTGCCCGCGCACCCGCTCGGCGCGGGAAAGGCTTCATTCTAGCGAGTTTGCCCGCGCCCGAGACGATCCGGCCCCACCGGCTTCAGGATGACCGGCGCCCGTGTGCGGCGCTCGCCGCGAAGCCTGCGGCGCCGATCAGCAGCGCGGCCGCCGCGACCCACAGCGCGGGCGTAAACGACCCGAAGCGCGCGGC
Organism: Burkholderia sp. MSMB1459WGS; assembly: GCF_001534535.1. NCBI lineage: Bacteria > Pseudomonadati > Pseudomonadota > Betaproteobacteria > Burkholderiales > Burkholderiaceae > Burkholderia > Burkholderia sp. MSMB1459WGS. The sequence goes on along the minus strand of NZ_LPMU01000014.1, from coordinate 17,527 downwards.
GAGCGGCGCCGCGACGAGCGGCCCGAGTATCTGCCCGACGCCGTAGGACGCGGTCGCATAGCCCATCAGCCCGGCCGCACGCTCGCCGTGCAGGCGCCGCGCCTCGCGCATCGCGAACAGCGTGATCGCGGTGAACGGCAGGCCGAGCAGCGCGCTGCCGATCGAGAAGCCGGCCGCGTTCGGCCACACGATTCCGGCCGCGATACCGAGCGCCTGCGTCGCGCAGCCGGCCGCGAGCAGCAGCCGGTTGTCCCAGTGTGCGGGCAGCCGCGCGGCGCTGATCGCGCCGACGATCAGCGCCGCGCCGAACATCGGCCAGAACAGGTCGGGCCACGGCGAACCGGCCGGCAGCGCGGCGCGGGCGATCACCGGCAGGAACGTCGCGGTGACGATGTAACCGAAGCCCGGCGCGCCGTACAGCACGACGAGCCACGCGGCGGCCGCGCGACGGCTTCGCGTGGCGGCCCGCGCCGCCGGGGCGGCGGGCGCCCCTGCGGCCGGATGCGGCGCGGCGGCCGGCGGCGCCGCCTGCGCGTGCGCCGAGGCCGACGCCGCACCGAACGTGCGCCAGATCGCTGCCGACAGGACGGCCGACAGCACCGCGAAACCGAGCCAGCCCACCGCCGCACGCTGCCCGGCCAGCGCACTGCCGATCAGCCCCGTCACGACGATGCCGACGCCCGGCCCCGCGTAGATCACCCCGCTCCATTCGGGCGCACTCAGCTCTGCCAGGCGCCGCAATCCCCATTGCGACATGAACACGAACGTCCATGCGCTGACGACGCCCGCGACGAAACGCACGACGAGCCACGCCGGCAGCCAGTGGCCGGCACCCATCGCGGCAGTCAGCAGCACGGTCGCGACGAGCCCGACACGCACCATCCGCGCGGGCGCGACGCGCAGCGCCGCGCAACTGACCGCACCGACGAAGTAGCCCGCGTAATTCGCCGACGCGAGCCAGCCGCCGGCTTTCAGGCCGATCGAGCCGTCCGCGAGCATCAGCGGCAACAGCGGCGTGAACGCGAAACGGCCGACGCCGAGCACGACGGCCAGACCGATCATGCAGGCGAGCGCGGCCGCGCGGGCGCGGCGGTCGGCGTGGTCGGACGAAAGCACGCGCGTGGCGGCGGTCGGAGCATCGAAGCGGGACATGGCGGCATGGGCCGACGCGTCGCACGCCGGCCGGATCGGGAATCGGAACGTGTCCATCCTAGCTTGACCAAACGTTCTCTAAAAATGAATAATTGAGAATCAAGTCATCCCGTGGAGAGAATCATGGACCTGGCGGCGCTGGCGATCTTCCGGGCGGTCGTGCGCGAGAACGGCGTAACGCGCGCAGCGGCCAAGCTCAATCGCGTGCAGTCGAACGTCACGACGCGCATCAAGCAGTTGGAGGAGGAGCTCGGCGCGGCGCTGTTCGTGCGCGACGGCCGCCGGCTCGTGCTGACGCCGGCCGGGCATACGCTGCTGCCGTATGCGGAGCGCCTGCTCGCGCTCGCCGACGAGGCGCGCGACGCGGTGCGCGAGGACACGCCGCGCGGCCGGCTGCGGCTCGGCACGATGGAAAGCACGGCCGCGAGCCGGCTGCCGACCCTCCTCGCGCGCTATCACCATGCATGGCCCGACGTATCGCTCGAACTGCTGACGGGCACGACGGGCTGCCTGATCGACCGCGTGCGCGACTTCGAAATCGACGCCGCGCTGTTCGCGCGCCCGCCCGAGCCGGACATGCTGCCCGACACGTTCGAGACGGTGCCGATCTTCCGCGAGGATCTCGTGCTGCTCACCCCGCGCGGCCATCCGCCGGTGCGCACGCCGCGCGACGTGCTCCTGCCGACGCTGATCGCGTTCGAGCGCGGCTGCGCGTATCGCAAGTACGTCGAGCAGTGGTACGCGGCGCACGGTGCGAAGCCGGCGCGCGTGCTCGAGCTCGGCTCGTATCACGCGATCGTCGCGTGCGTCGCGGCCGGCGCGGGCATCGCGGTCGCGCCGCGTTCGGTGCTGAATCTGCAGCCCGAGCCCGGCAACATCGCCGCGCACACGATTCCCGAACTGGAAGGCATCGACACGCTGCTCGCGTGGCGGCAGGGTTATGCGTCGGCGGCGCTCGCCGCGCTGCGCGATGCGCTCACCGACGCCGCGCGACAGCCCGGCGACGCGGCGAAGCCGACCGTGACCATGCCGGCCTGACCGGGCTCGCGCGTCGCCGCATCGAGCGACGCGCCGGTACGGCACAAACGAAACGACCCGACCGGCACATCTGCCGATCGGGTCGTTTTTCGCTTGACGCGATGCCGTCGGTACGACGACATCGCATCGGTCGTGCAACGATCAGAGCCGTTCTTCGACCCAGCCCTTCACGCCGGCCAGCGCGCCGGGCAGGTTCGCCGGCTCGGTGCCGCCTGCCTGCGCCATGTCCGGACGGCCGCCGCCCTTGCCGCCGACCTGCTGCGCGACGAAGTTCACGAGCTCGCCGGCCTTGACCTTCTTGCTCGCATCCGGCGTGACGCCCGCGATCAGGCTGACCTTGCCGCCTTCGACGGCCGCCAGCACGATCGCCGCGTTCTTCAGCTTGTCCTTCAGCTTGTCGACCGTCTCGCGCAGCGTCTTCGCGTCGGCGCCGTCGAGCGTCGCGGCCAGCACGTACACGCCGCCGACTTCGACGGCCTGCTGCGCGAGCTCGTCGCCCTGGCTCGACGCGAGCTTCGACTTCAGCGCGCCCAGTTCCTTCTCGAGCGACTTCACCTGGTCCTGCACCTGCGCGATGCGCTGCGTGAGTTCCGACGGCTGCGCCTTCAGCGCCGCCGCCGCTTCGTTCACGCGCGCGTCGAGCTCCTGCACGTAGCGCAGCGCGTTGTCGCCGGTGATCGCTTCGACGCGGCGGATGCCGGCCGCGACGCCGCCTTCGACGACGATCTTGAACAGGCCGATGTCGCCGGTGCGGTGCACGTGCGTGCCGCCGCACAGTTCGCGCGAGAAGCCGAGGTCGAGCACGCGCACTTCGTCGCCGTACTTCTCGCCGAACAGCGCCATCGCGCCGCCCTTCACCGCTTCGTCGTACGGCATCACGCGCACGATGCCCGGCGCGTTCGCGAGGATTTCGGCGTTGACGATCTGCTCGACGCGACGGATTTCGTCGTCGGTCATCGGCGCGTTGTGCGCGAAGTCGAAACGGGTCTTTTCCGCGTCGACGAGCGAACCCTTCTGCTGCACGTGCGCGCCGAGCACTTCGCGCAGCGCCTTGTGCATCAGGTGCGTCGCCGAGTGGTTGCGCTGCGTGCGGGCGCGGCGCTGCGCGTCGATTTCCGCGCGCAGCACGTCGCCGACCTTGAGCGTGCCCTGCTCCAGCGTGCCGTGGTGGCCGATCACGTCGGCCTGCACCTTCAGCGTGTCGGCCACCGCGAAGCGCGTCGCGGCGTTCGCGAGCACGCCCTGGTCGCCGACCTGGCCGCCCGATTCCGCGTAGAACGGCGTGTGGTCGAGCACGACCACCGCATCCTGGCCGGCCTTCACTTCATTGACGGCCGAACCGTCGACGTACAGCGCGACGACCTTCGCGTCGTCGAATGCGATTTCCTCGTAACCGTGGAACGTGGTCTTCGCGCCCGTGTATTCGAGGCCCTGCGTCGCCTTGAACTTGCCGGCCGCGCGCGCCTGCTCGCGCTGGCGCGCCATCGCGTCGTCGAATGCCGGCTCGTCGACCGTCATCCCGCGCTCGCGGCACACGTCGGCCGTCAGATCCAGCGGGAAGCCGTAGGTGTCGTGCAGCTTGAACGCGAGCTCGCCGTCGAGCACCTTGCCGCCCTTCGCGTCGACGTCGGCGAGCGCGGCCTCGAGGATCGACATGCCGTGCTCGATGGTTTCGAAGAAGCGCTCCTCTTCCTGGCGCAGCACGTCGGTCACGCGCTGCTCGGCTTCCTTCAGCTCCGGATAGGCCGTGCCCATCTCGGCGACGAGGTCGGCCACCAGCTTGTGGAAGAACGCGCCCTTGCGGCCCAGCTTGTAGCCGTGGCGGATCGCGCGGCGCACGATCCGGCGCAGCACGTAGCCGCGGCCTTCGTTGCCGGGGATCACGCCGTCGACGATCAGGAACGAACACGCGCGGATGTGATCGGCGATCACCTTCAGCGAGTTGTTCGTGAGGTCGCTGATCTCGGTCACGCGCGCGGCGGCCTTGATCAGGTTCTGGAACAGGTCGATCTCGTAGTTGCTGTGCACGTGCTGCAGCACCGCGGCGAGACGCTCGAGGCCCATGCCGGTGTCGACCGACTGCTTCGGCAGGCGCGTCATGTTGCCCTGCGCGTCGCGGTTGAACTGCATGAACACGAGGTTCCAGATCTCGATGTAGCGGTCGCCGTCTTCTTCAGGCGACCCCGGCGGCCCGCCCCACACGTCCGGGCCGTGGTCGTAGAAGATTTCGGTACACGGGCCGCACGGGCCGGTGTCGCCCATCGTCCAGAAGTTGTCCGACGCGTAGCGCGCGCCCTTGTTGTCGCCGATCCGGATGATCCGCTCGGTCGGCACGCCGACTTCCTTCGCCCAGATGTCGTACGCTTCGTCGTCTTCCTGGTAGACGGTGACCCACAGTTTTTCCTTCGGCAGCTGGTAGACCGTGGTCAGCAGCTCCCACGCGAACTTGATCGCGTCGTGCTTGAAGTAGTCGCCGAACGAGAAGTTGCCGAGCATCTCGAAGAACGTGTGATGGCGCGCCGTGTAGCCGACGTTCTCGAGGTCGTTGTGCTTGCCGCCCGCGCGCACGCTGCGCTGCGCGGTGGTGGCGCGCGAGTACGGGCGCGGGTCCGTGCCGAGGAAGACGTCCTTGAACTGGACCATGCCCGAGTTCGTGAACATCAGCGTGGGATCGTTACCGGGCACGAGGCTCGACGAGCGGACGATCGTGTGGCCCTTCGATTCGAAGAATTTGAGGAATTTCTCGCGGATTTCGGCAGCTTTCATGGCGTGCGGGGACAGTCTGGCAAAGACGGCTTCAAACGCCGGCGCCCCAGGCGGGGCGCGCGGCGGCATGGATTCGGAAACGATCGATTATACGATACAGACCGCCCGCCCAAGCGGCAGCGGCCCGCTGCGCCGGACGACCGGCCTGGGCCACCGGCGCGGCCGATTCGCCTTAAGATGCTCGGCATGCCAATCGGCCGTGCCCGGCAAGGCAGGCCAGCCATGAAAGGAGACGTTTCGACGATGGGCGCCCTGAGCCATATCCGCGTGCTGGATCTCACCCGCGTGCTCGCGGGCCCGTGGTGCGCGCAGACCCTTGCCGATTTCGGCGCGGACGTGATCAAGGTCGAGCGCCCGGGCGCCGGCGACGACACGCGCCACTGGGGCCCGCCGTACCTGAAGGACGCTAACGGCGCGGATACCGCCGAGGCCGCGTACTACCTCGCGGCGAATCGCAACAAGCGCTCGGTGACGATCGACATCGCGACGCCGGAGGGCCAGCAGATCGTGCGCGAGCTCGCCGCGCAAAGCGACGTCGTGCTCGAGAACTACAAGGTCGGCCAGTTGAAGAAATACGGGCTCGATTACGATTCGCTGCGCGCGGTGAAGCCCGATCTCGTCTACTGCTCGGTCACCGGCTTCGGCCAGACCGGCCCGTACGCGCATCGCGCGGGCTACGATTTCATCGTGCAGGGGATCGGCGGCTTCATGAGCATCACCGGCGAACGCGACGGCGAACCGGGCGGCGGCCCGCAGAAGGCCGGCGTCGCGATCGCCGATCTCGCGACCGGCCTCTATTCGACGATCGCCGTGCTCGCCGCGCTCGCGCACCGCGACCGCACGGGCGAAGGCCAGTACATCGACATGGCCCTGCTCGACGTGCAGGTCGCGCTGCTCGCGAACATGAACACCAACTTCCTCGCGAGCGGCAAGCCGCCGGTGCGCTGGGGCAACGCGCATCCGAACATCGTGCCGTACCAGACGTTCCAGACGCGCGACGGCTGGATCATCGTCGCGGTCGGCAACGACGGGCAGTTCCGCAAGTTCGTCGAGGCCGGCGGACGGCCCGAGCTGGCTGACGACGAGCGCTTCGCGACGAATCCGTCGCGCGTGCGCCATCGCGACACGCTGGTGCCGATCCTCGCGGAGATGGTGAAGGCGCGCGACAAGGCCGACTGGATCGGCGCGCTCGAAGCGGCCGGCGTGCCGTGCGGGCCGATCAACGATCTCGACGAGGTGTTCGACAACGAGCAGGTGGTCGCGCGCGGGATGCAGGTGTCGCTGCCGCACCCGTGCGGCGCGGACGTGAAGCTCGTGCGCAACCCGATCCGGATGAGCGCGACACCGCCCGACGCGCGCACGGCCCCGCCGCTGCTCGGCGCTCAGACGGATGACGTGCTGCGCGACATGCTCGGCTACGACGACGCGCGGATCGCCGCGTTGAAGGCGAAACAGGCGATCTGACGCGGTTCGGGGCGACGGCGTCGCGGCGCCAGGCGCACGTGACGACAACGGTCGAATCGAACAGCCGCGACTCGCGCGCGACGCGCAGACGAACTAACGTGCGAGCGCATCGAGCCAGCCGCGCGCTTGCGGCCAGTCGCCGAGCCCGCTGTCCGCGTTGATGTGGCCGCGCGGGCCGAGCTCGTGGAACGTGCTGCCCCACGCGTTCGCGCAGCCGCGCGCGAACGCGAGCGAACCGTACGGATCGTCGCTGCTTGCGACGACGCAGGTCGGAAACGGCAACCGCTCGTGCGGCACCGGGCCGAAGCCGTGCGCGTCGGCCGGAAACGCCGGCCCGGTGGGATCGGGCAGCGCGACCAGCAGCGCGCCGCGCACTTTCGCGAGCGCGGCCGGCCGCGCGTAGCGGGTCGCCCACCATGCGGCGGTCAGCGTGCCGAGACTGTGGCCGGCGATCAGCACCGGCCCGCGCGCGGCTTCGATCGCCCGGTCGAGCGCGAGACACCAGCCGTTGCGGAATGCCCGCTCCCAGTCGGGCATCGCGACGCGCACGAAACGCGCGTCGGCGCGCTCCCAGCGGCTTTGCCAGTGGAACGGACCGGAGTTGCCGTAGCCCGGCAGCACGAATACGAGGGGGTCGCTCATGAAAGGATTCGTCGACGAATGAAGTCGTTATGTGGCGTCGACGAAGTGTCGCACACCCGTTCCTCCCTGATGCTGCCTGTCGAAAAATGGAAGAGGTGTGCGGGCGGGCCGTTACGCGTACGGAACGGCGTCACGCCCGGCCGGCATCGCGCGAGCACGCTCAGGCCCGCGCACGCCGGCGTGGATCAGCGCACGCCTGCGCCGACCAGGCCGCCTGCCGCCGCCCCGGCGACCGTGCCGACCGGCCCGCCCGTGATCAGGTAGCCGAGCGCGCCGCCCGCGGCCGCGCCGATACCGGCATTGCGCTGCGTATGCGTCATCGCGCATGCGCCGAGTTGCGAAAGAGCCGCGACGATCACCGCGGTACGAACGAGAAAAGTGGTCTTCTTCATCATGATTATTGGCTTCCTCCCGCCACGCAAAAATTGCGAATGGCGGCATTGAATCGGTGAAGCCATCATAGGAAAAGCCGAACGGCCCCGGCAATCCGATTTACGTCGTGTTACAGCCGACACACACTCGATATATTGCGGTACGCATCGCGAACGCAGGCCGCCCGACCGGCAGGCCGCGCGGGACGGACCCCGGTCAGGTAGAATTGCAGGATTAAACCGGCGCGACGCGCCGACACAACCCTGACGCCAACCGCATGAGCACCGAACGCAACGACGCCCCCGCGGCTTCCAATTTCATCCGCAACATCATCGACGACGACAACCGCACCGGCAAATGGGGCGGCCGCGTCGAGACGCGCTTCCCGCCCGAGCCGAACGGCTATCTGCACATCGGTCATGCGAAGAGCATCTGCCTGAACTTCACCGTCGCGCGCGACTACGGCGGCGTGTGCCACCTGCGCTTCGACGACACGAACCCGGAAAAGGAAAGCGTCGAATACGTCGACTCGATCGTCGACGCGGTGCGCTGGCTCGGCTTCGACTGGCGCAAGGACGCGGTCGATCATCAGTATTTCGCGAGCGACTACTACGACAAGCTGTACGAATTCGCCGAGTTGCTGATCCAGCGCGGCAAGGCGTACGTCGACAGCCAGAGCGCCGACGAAATGCGCGCGAACCGCGGCTCGCTGACCGAAGGCGGCAAGCCGTCGCCGTTCCGCGACCGCTCGCCCGAGGAAAACCTCGACCTGTTCCGCCGCATGAAGGCCGGCGAGTTCAAGGAAGGCGAGCACGTGCTGCGCGCGAAAATCGACATGGCTTCGCCGAACATGAACATGCGCGACCCGGTGATCTACCGGATCCGCTACGCGCACCACTACCGCACCGGCGACGCATGGTGCGTGTATCCGATGTACGACTACACGCACTGCATCTCGGATGCGCTCGAAGGCATCACGCATTCGCTGTGCACGCTCGAGTTCGAGGATCACCGCCCGCTGTACGACTGGGTGCTGAACGAGCTCGCGGAAGCCGGCGTGTTCACGCGCCCGCTGCCGCAACAGATCGAATTCTCGCGGCTGAACCTCACGTACGCGATCACCAGCAAGCGCAAGCTGCTGCAACTCGTCACCGAAGGCCACGTCGACGGCTGGGACGACCCGCGCATGCCGACGATCGTCGGCATTCGCCGTCGCGGTTTCACGCCGGAGAGCATTCGCCTGTTCTGCGAGCGGATCGGCGTGACGAAGATCGATTCGTGGATCGACATGAGCATCTTCGAAGGCGCGCTGCGCGACGACCTCGACGAAAAGGCCGCGCGAACGGTCGCGGTGCTCGATCCGCTGAAGCTCGTGATCGACAACTATCCGGAAGACCTCGAGGAACCCTGCACGGCGCCCGTGCATCCGCATCATCCGGACCGCGGCGTGCGCACGTTCCCGATCTCGCGCGAACTGTGGATCGAGCGCGAGGATTTCGTCGAGAATCCGCCGAAGGGCTATTTCCGCCTGTTCCCGGGCAACAAGGTGCGCCTGCGCTACGGCTACGTGATCGAATGCACGGGCTTCGACAAGGACGCCGACGGCAACGTGACGGCCGTGCACTGCAACTACTTCCCGGACAGCAAATCGGGCACCGAAGGCGCGAACACCTACAAGGTCAAGGGCAACATCCACTGGGTCAGCGCGAAGCACGCGCAGCCGGCCGAAGTGCGGATTTACGATCGCCTGTTCAAGGAACCGCACCCGGACGCGGGCGGCGCGAACTTCCTCGAAGCGCTGAACCCCGATTCGAAGAAGATCGTGCAGGCGTACCTCGAGCCGGGCAACGGCGACGTCGCACCGGAAACGCGCCTGCAGTTCGAGCGCCACGGCTACTTCGTTGCCGACCGTGTCGATTCGAAGCCGGGCAAGCCGGTGTTCAACCGGATCGTCGGGCTGCGCGACAGCTGGGGCAAGCCGGCCTGACCGCCCTGCTCCGCGCGGGTGGCGTGCGGCTTCGCAAGCCGCCGTTGCCTGCCCATGAAAAAACCGGCTCCAGGGCCGGTTTTTTCATGGGCGTGCGCCGAACGGCGGCGGGCGGCAGCGCAAGCCGCGGCGCTCGTTCACGCGCCCGACAACCGCCGATGCAGCTCCGCCAGCGACAGCTTCGTGCGAAACAGCCGCGCGAGACTGCGGCTCGCATAGGCGTCGATGTCGCCCGGTACGGTCCAGCGGTACGCATCCATCTCGGGGATCATCGAGCCGTCGCGGCGGCTCGGAAACAGCGAAGTACACGTGCAGCGCTCGGGATCGATCTCGCCTTCGGCCACCTGCACCGCGAACAGGTGCAGATCCTTGTCGTGCCGGTATGCGAAGCGGCCGAGATCGAGCAACCGTGCCGGCGCGAACTCGATGCCGGTTTCCTCCAGCAGTTCGCGCAGCGCGGCGTCGGCCGGCGTCTCGCCCGGTTCGCCCTGCCCCTTCGGAATATCCCAGTGCGTGGTGTCCGTCGCGTGCGCGAGAAACACGCGGCCGGCCGCATCGAGAATCACGACGCCGCACGACACCGTGCGCGGCGCGCCGCCCCGCTTCATCACGCGCGTGCTCAGCGCTTCTGCAGTTGCCACTTGCCCGCGGCCGTCTTGCAGTAGACGGGCTTGAGCGTCATCGTCTGGCCCTTCGCGGTGATTTCGGTCGCGACTTCGCGGCAGGTCTTGCCGTCCGCCTCGGTCGTGCTCGGCGTGAGCTTCGCATCGATCTGCGTGCCGCGGCCGCTGCTCTGCCACGTCGTGGTTTCGCCGTCCTTGCCTTCGTCGCGCGCCTGCACGACCGCCTTGGTGAGCGACGCGCGGTCGGCCTTGCTGAAATAGCTGATCGGCGTGTCGTTCAGGAAATTCAGGTTGTTCTGCGCATGGGCGGGCAGCATCGCGGCTGCGCACGCGGCGCCGGCCAGCACACGCGTGACGACGGAAAGGGATGCACGCATCGACATGTTTTTTCTCCTTGGATGTTCGATCGAACGGCGCGGCGCATGCCGGCGAACCGGGAACCGGCCCTCCGGCATGCGCCACGCCCGTCAGCGAGCGAGCATAGCATGCGTGCTGTAATGATTGCCTTCTAGGGCTTGGCCGGCGCGGCCGTTTGCCGATATCCGTCAGTCAGCGTGCCGAGGAACGCGATCACGTCCTTGATCTCGGCCGCGTTCAGCGCCGGCTGCTCGCCGCGCTTGCGGTCGAACGGCGGCTCCCGGTTGATGTTCTGCCAGTAGCGCTTCGGCAAATCGTCGTAGATCTGCACCTTGCCGTGCACGACCGGGTAGAACTTCTCCGGATGAATGTCGCGTTCGACGTAGAAGCGCATCACGTCCTCGAGCGAGTGATACACGCCGTTGTGGAAGAACGTCTTGCGCAGCGCGACGTTGCGCAGCGACGGCGTGCGGAACAACCCGCAGAATTCGTCGCGCCCCTTCAGGTCGGTGCGTTCGGGGCCGCACGCGCCGAGATCGTAAAAGCGCGGGTCGCGATTGACGGGCAGCGCGCGGTTGCGCGGCACCGCGATCGCGATCAGCCCGAAATCGCTGAACTGCGGCGGGCCGCCTTCGAGCGTGCGCTGGCTGACGTGGCAGCTCGCGCAGTTGCCCTTCTTCTCGTCGTTGAACAACTGCAGCCCATGCAACTCCGCGGGCGTGAGCTGCGCGCGGCCGGCCAGATACGCGTCGTATTTGCTCGTGTACGGATCGAACAGCGCCGGCTGCTGCTGGAATGCGTCGAGCGCGCGCAGCACCGCATCGAACGTCGCCTGGTCGTCGCCGAGAACCTTGTCGCCGAATGCCTTGCGGAACGCGTCGGCATACGGTGCGGCGCGAACCGCCTTCGCGACTCGCGCGGGCGAACTGCTCATCTCGAACGGCGACGTGAGCGGAATGCGCGCCTGCGCATCGCGCGTATCGACGCGACCGTCCCAGGTCAGCCCGCCGGTCGGACCCGCGTCGATGCTTTCGTCGCCTTCGTCCGGCGAATCGTGGAAGTGCTCGCTGAACGGCGGGATGCCGCGCAGGTACTTCAGCGACGGCACCGCGCGAAAGCCGGTACGGTGCATGTCGTCGCCGCCGAGCTGCACCGACAGCGCGTTCGGCGGCCCGAACGCATGCTCGGCGCTATGGCACGACGCGCAGGCGAGCTTGCCCGAGCCGGACAGCGACGGATCGAAGAACAGCTGCTTGCCGAGTGCCGTCATCTGCTTCACGCCCTCGAACACCTGTGCACGCGTCTGCGGCTGGCCGGCCGGCGCGACCGCCGGGACGGCCGGGACGGCCGGGGCGGCCTGAGCCGCCGGGACGACGGACGCGGCCGACGCATTCGTGCCGGGCCGTGCGTCGCAACCGGCGAGCGCCGCGAGCGTGCCGGCCACCGCGAACGCCGCCGCGGCGGGAATCAGCGATCGCGCGGACGCGAAGGATTTCAGAAGGGTGTGCATCGTCGTTGTTCTAGTAGCGGTGGGCAATCGGCCGGAGCTTATGTCAGTTCCGTGACCGTTGAATGACGTTCGACCGACAGTCAATTGAAAGCGCCCCTACACCCGGCTGTCAAATCGGTTCCAGATAATGCGCGCAGCCGGGCGGTACCGCGAGGTTCGTGCGCCGGCCCTCCCGCCACCCGGTTCCCACACGCGACCAACGACGAATGAGAGAGAACATCGCATGAAGAAGCACGCCTGGATTCGCTATACGCCGATCGCCCTTGCGGCCGCGCTCAGCCTGACCGCCTGCGGCGGCGACGACGTCACGCAGCAGGGCCTGTCGGCCGTCAAGAACGTCGTCGTGATCTACGCCGAAAACCGCAGCTTCGACAACCTGTACGGCAATTTCCCGGGCGCGAACGGTCTGCAGAACGTGACGGCCGCGAACTCGGTGCAGAAGGATCGCGACGGCTCGACGATGGCGACGCTGCCGAAGGTCTGGGGCGGCCTGACCGCGACCGGCATCACGCCGGCGGTGACCGAAGCGATGACGGCGAACCTGCCGAACGCGCCGTTCGCGATCGACGATCCGAAAGGCTTCAACCAGTCGATGAGCATCGCGACGCGCGACATCGTGCACCGCTTCTACCAGGACCAGATGCAGATCAACGGCGGCAAGAACGACATGTACGCCGCCTGGACCGACGCCGGCGGCCTGACGATGGGCCACTACACGGCCGATCCGTCGAAGCTGCCGCTGTGGAAGATCGCGCAGCAGTACGTGCTTGCGGACAACTTCTTCATGGGCGCGTTCGGCGGGTCGTTCCTGAACCACCAGTACCTGATCTGCGCGTGCGCACCGTACTACCCGAACGCCGACAAGAGCCCGGCGGCCGGCAAGATCGCCGTGCTGAACGCCGACGGCAAGTCGCTGAAGGTCGCGACGAACTCGCCGGCTTCCGCGCTGAGCGGCCCGCCGAAGTTCGTCAACGACGGCGCGCTCACGCCCGACTTCTACGGCGTCAACACGATGCAGCCGGCGTATCAGCCGAGCGGCAACAAGGCGGCCACGGGCGGCGACCCGCTGCTCGCCGATCCGGCCAATCCGTCGACGATGCCGCCGCAGACGGCGACCAACATCGGCGACCTGCTGACCAATGCGGGCGTGTCGTGGGCGTGGTACGGCGGCGCATGGGGCCAGGCGCTGCAGGCGAGCCAGAACGGCACGTCGAACGTGATCTACGGCGCCGACCTGTCGACACCGAACTTCCAGCCGCACCACCAGCCGTTCAACTACTTCGCGAACCAGGCGCCGGGCACCGCGAGCCGCGCGCAACACCTGCTCGACGGCGGCGCGAACGGCGCCGAGTTCATCAAGGCGATCGATGCGGGCACGCTGCCGCAGGTCGCGTTCTACAAGCCGCAAGGGAACCTGAACGAGCACCCGGGCTACACGGACGTCACCTCCGGCGACCAGCACATCGCCGACGTGATCGCGCACCTGCAGGCCAGCCCGCAGTGGAAGAACATGGTCGTGGTCGTCACGTACGACGAAAACGGCGGTTTCTGGGATCACGCCACGCCGCCGAATGCCGACCGCTGGGGCCCGGGCACCCGCATTCCGGCGCTGATCGTGTCGCCGTATGCGAAGAAGGGTTTCGTGGACCACACGCAGTACGACACGGGTTCGATCCTGCGCTTCATCACGCGTCGCTTCTCGCTGCCGCGCCTCGCGGGCCTGCAGCAGCGCGACGACGCGCTGAAGGCGAACGGCGCGCAGCCGATGGGCGACCTGACGAACGCGCTCACGCTGTCGCCGAACCTGTAATCGCGATCGCGAACGGGGCGGGCACGCCGCCGGCTCGCTCGAACGGAGAGCGGCCCCTCGGGGCCGCTTTTTTTCATGGGCGCACGATGCCGCGCGGCGGCGTCACCATCCGTACTTCAGCTCGACGCCGACGTAGTCGGCGTTGTGCCCGCCCGCCTGCCGGATCGCGTCGCCGACCTGGAAATGCACGGCCTCGACCGCGCCGATCAGGTTCGCCGCAATCGTCCAGTCCGCACGCAACTGCACGTACATGCCCGTCCACGACCCGCCCTTGCCCGCCGTGCCCGGCACCGGGATGTTCGGCTGCTGATAGACGGCATCGCCGGTCGTCTCGCGCCACTGGAAGCCCAGCGCGCCGAGCAGCGACAGGTTCGGCGACGGTTTCAGCGTCACGGACGGCTTCACGTGAATCAGGTTCGCGTAACTCGTATAGCCGGCCAGCGTGAAGTAATAGCCGTTCGGAAACAGCGGATTGAAGGTGCCGACGCGGCCGTCGTGCGGATGCCGGTCGCCCGATGCCGCGTCGACCTGCAGCGCGATGCGCGGCGACCACGGCGCGTCGAGCTTGTAGCCGGCAATCGAACCGACGGCCCACGCGCCGATCGTCGCGTTGCCGACCGTGCCGGTCTGCAGCATCGTTTCGAGATCCCAGTCGAAGCGGCCCTGCGTGCCCGTGTAGCGCACGTCCCATACGTCGCGATGCTCGGGCCCGCTCGCATCGAGGAAACGCGCGCCGCGGCGGTTGTAGCGCGACCAGTAGCCCGACAGATCGCCTGGCCCGACCGACTGCCGCTCGAAGCGCACGCCGCTGAACGTGAGATCGCGATTCGACACGTCGTCGAAATCGGACGCGTTGCGGTTCTGCACCGGCTGCGTCGCATAGCCGATGAAGCGCCACTTTCCGTATTCGTAATCGGCCCAGACCGCATCGAACGCCAGCCGTACGTTCGGGCCGTCGCGCGCGGCGATGAAGCGCTGCAGGTCGAACGCCATCTCCTGACGGCCGACGCGGAACTTGACCGTGCCGCCGCCGAGCGCACCCGTGTAGGTCGCGAACGCCTGTTCGAGATCGAGCGGGTTCCTGTCGACCGGCGACACCGCGTTCTTGCCGAACGCGCGTGCGTCCTGCAATTGCGCGAAGAACTGCCAGTGCCGGCCGAGGTGCGCATCGGCGTGCACTTCGATGCGCTGGATCAGGTACGTATCCGATTGCGCGGAGCCGATGCCGAACAGCGGCGCGTCGTTGGTCTCCAGGCGTTCGCGCAGGTTCACGCCGAGCGACAGATAGGAGGCCGGATCGTTGCCGAGCGGGATGTATTTCAACCCGTCGAGCGGCGCATGCGGCACGCAGGGATTCGCGAGCACCGACCAGTCTTCCTGCCAGCGGTTGAACAGCATCGTCGGCCGCTTGGCTGTGCACGCCGACGCGGCGGCGGCTGCGGACGTCGACGCCGGCGCCGAAGCCGATGACGCGGTCGACATCGGCGCCGGTTCTTGCGTCGAAGCCGGCGTGATGATCGAGGGCGACGCGCCTGCCGTTTCCGCACACGCAGCGTCGGCCCCAGCGAACAGCAGTCCCGCGACGACCGACACGCGCGCGGCCCGCTCGAAGCGGCGGCCGCGGCGTCTGCCCCGTCGCTCGATCATGCGCGCTCCTGCGTGGTTGCGCCGGCCGATTGCGCCGCGCACAGCGCAAGCGTCGCGAGCGCGCCGACGGGAACCAGCAACGCCAGGAACCCGACGTAGCGGAACCCGAGCGCACCGGCCGCCGCGCCGAGCGCGAACGCGACGATCGCCGGCAGCATCTTCGCGAAGCGTGCGCGCGCGGTGGCGCGCACGCTGTCCGCCGTGCCGGGCGACAGCATGTCGACGGCATCCAGGATCGCCTGCGTGACGTTGCCGGTCATCACCGTATTCGGCACGCCGCCCGCGCGAGCGATCACCCGCGGATGCGCGTTCTGCACGCCCATCGCGAACGTGCCCACGATGCCGGCCACCAGCGCGGCGAGGCTGTCGGGCTGCGTGACGGGCGTCGCCCACACGCCTGCCGCGCAGAAGCCCAGCAGCAGCACGGCCTGCACCGCATGCAGCATGCGCGCGCCCTGCCACGCCGGCCGCGCGGACATCGACCGCGCGATCAGGCTGCTCGCGATCACGCCGCACACGAACGCCGGAAACACGCTGAGCTTCAGCACGACACCCTGGCCGAAGCCTGCGATGCCCGCACCGATCAGCACGAAGTTGCCGGTCACGTGCGCGGTGAACAGCCCGAACAGCGCGACGAAGCTCAGCGTGTCGACGAAGCCGGCCACCGCGGCAAGGATCGTGTCCTCGTGCTTCATCGCGCCGCGCTCGCGTGGATTTCGGCGACGTAGCCGCCCGGGAACTGCACGAGCGCCGCGTCGCGGCCGTCCGACTTGAACGGCGGCACGAGCACGGTCACGCCCGCGGCTTCGGCCTGCTTCAGCGTCGCGGCGAGATCGGACACTTCGTAGCCGGTCATCTCGCGCCCGAATGGATAAGGCAGATGGCCGTCCGTCACCAGCACGGTCATCCTGCCGAAGCCCGATTCGATGCGAATGCGGCGGTAGGTATCGTCCGGCCGGCCGATCTCGATGCCCGGCGCCTTCAGGTCGTCGGACACCACCTTGCCTTTCGAGAACTTGACGAAGTCGTGCACGAACTTGCGCGCGCTTTGCGGCGATACGTACACACGGTTCTCGGGGATGGTCTGCAGCGCGTCGTAATGCGGCGCCTGCGTGTGCCAGTACAGCTGCATGTTCACGCCGCCCGCCCACGTGACGATCGCGTCGCGGCCGATCGGATCGGCAAACGTGTCGACGATCACGTCGGCACCGTGCTCGCGCGCCGACTTCACGGCGACGTCCATGTCGGTCACGAGATAGCCGGTGCGCTCCGAGCAGAACGGATACGGGATCGGCGTCTTGAAACCGAATACCGAGATCGTGCCGACCGGCGTCAGCACGAGTTGCGACATCGTCTGGCTCGGCGTCGGCGTGACCTGGAACACGCCCTGCTTCGACTTCTTGCCGCCGAAGGTCGCGACGAAGCTGTCGGTGAAGCGGTCGAAGTCTTCGGGTGCGACGCACACGTGCGTCGTGTCGTACTGCGGGCCGACCGCCACCGTCGGCACCGCCGCAGGCGGCGCCGGCGGTTTCGCGAACGTCGCGGGGGCAGCGGCGAGGCCGCCCGCGAGCATCGCGGCGAGCAGCACGGAACGAAGGGATTTCATCACGGGATGTCCTGATTGTTGCATCGTCATCGAATGGAACGGCCATCATCGGCCGGTTGCCGCGCATCGTCGAGCACGGTCGCGAGCACGAGTGCCGCGATCAGCCCGAGATGCTCGAAAAAGCTGTTGAGCGCCATGAAGTGCTCGGCGCCCGAACGGTTCCAGAAATCGTTCGCCACACACATCGCAACGAGCGTCAGCATGCCGAGGCTGCCGGCGCCGAGCCACGTGAAGCGGCGAAACACCACGCACAGCGAGCCGACGATCTCGACCGCTATCGCGAGCGCTGCCCACAGCGCGGCCGGCTGCAGGCCGAAATGCGCCTGTTCCGCGACCGCGCCGTCGAAATCGAGCGCCTTCGCGACGCCGCCGAGCAGATAGGCGGACACCAGCGCGAGGCGCGCGAGCGGCAGAACCCACGGCTGCGACAGCAGCACGCCGATCCACGCGGGGGTGCCGTAAGCAGTACGCGTCGTCATGTCAGACCGCCCAGCACGAACAGCCGAACGCGCCCCAGAAGCCCTTCGCGTCCGACGTCGGCAACGCACTTGCC